>NZ_JBQJIK010000025.1:0-93348 GCF_052078665.1 Inquilinus sp. CA228
TGGTGGCGCTGTGCAGCACCCGCCGGGCGGTGCCGGGCACCAGCCCGTCGCCTGACGCTCCGCCCGGCAGCAGCCGGATGGCACGCGGCCGGATGTCGGCGACGGCCCTGCTGCCGACCGCGAGGCCGCTGGTGTCGGCCGGCAGGCGCAGGCCGGCGACCTCCACCACATTGGCTTCCGTCACCGTGCAGGGCAGCCGGTTGACGTCGCCGAGGAAGCTGGAGACGAAGGCGGTGGCCGGGGCGTCGACCAGCGCCGCCGGGTCGCCCTGCTGCTCGATCCGCCCGTCGCGCAGCACCACCACCCGGTCGGCCAGCTCCAGCGCCTCCTCCTGGTCGTGGGTAACGAACAGGCTGGTCAGGCCGGTGCGGTCGTGCAGTTCGCGCAGCCACACCCGCAGCTCCTTCCGCACCTTGGCGTCGAGCGCGCCGAACGGCTCGTCCAGCAGCAGCAGCTTGGGCTCGATCGCCAGGGCCCGGGCCAGGGCGACGCGCTGGCGCTGGCCGCCCGACAGCTGGCGCGGAAAGCGCCGCCCCAGCCCGGGCAGCTGCACCAGCTCCAGCAGCTCCTCGACCCTTCGCGCGATCTCGGCCTTGGGCGGGCGGGTGGCGCCGGGCCGCACCTGCAGGCCGAAGGCGATGTTGCCGAACACGGTCATGTGCCGAAACAGGGCGTAGTGCTGGAACACGAAGCCGATGCGGCGCTGGCGGGGCTTGACCGCGGCGATGTCGGCGCCGTCGACCAGGATCTGCCCGGCATCCGCGCGCTCCAGCCCGGCCACGATGCGCAAGAGCGTGGTCTTGCCAGAGCCCGAGGGGCCGAGCAGGGCGACGAAGGCGCGGTCCGGCACCTCCAGCTCGATGCCGTTGAGCGCATAGACCGGGCCGAAGCGCTTGGTCAGGCCTTGGATGGCGATCGGCATCAGCTCTCCGCGGAGTCGAAGCGGTCCGAGCGGAACCGCCATTCGAGCAGGGTCTTCAGCACCAGCGTCACCAAAGCGAGGCCGGCCAGCAGCGAGGCGACGGCGAAGGCGCCGACGAAATTATACTCGTTGTAGAGGATCTCGACCTGCAGCGGCATGGTGTTGGTCTGGCCGCGGATATGGCCGGAGACGACCGAGACGGCGCCGAACTCGCCCATCGCCCGGGCGTTGCACAGCAGCACGCCGTACAAGAGCGCCCATTTGACGTTGGGCAGCGTCACCCGGAAGAAGGTCTGCCAGCCGCTGGCGCCCAGCAGCACCGCCGCCTCCTCCTCGTCCGTGCCCTGCTCCTGCATCAGCGGGATCAGCTCGCGCGCAACGAAGGGCAGGGTGACGAAGATGGTGGCGATCACCAGCCCGGTAACGGTGAAGATCACCCGGATGCCGTGCGCCTCGAGGAACGGCCCGAACCAGCCATTCGCCCCGAACAGCAGCACATAGATCAGGCCCGAGATCACCGGCGAGACCGAGAAGGGCAGGTCGACGAAGGTGGTCAGCAGGCTCTTGCCCGGGAACTCGAATTTGGCGATCGCCCAGGCGGTGGCCAGGCCGAACACGGTATTCAGCGGCACGGCGATGGCGGCGACGGTCAGGGTCAGGCGGATCGCGGCCAGCGAATCCTCGCTGCCGATGCCCTCGAGATAGGCGTCGATGCCCTTGCGCATCGCCTCGGTCAGCACCACGGCCAGCGGCAGCACCAGGAACACGCCGAGGAAGATCACGGCGATCGTGATCAGCGCCAGGCGGATGCCGAACGGCTCCTCCCACGGCCTCTCGGCGGGCTTCAGCCGGGTGCGCGCCGCCGCCAGGGTGCGGGTCAGTCCGCCCATTTGCGGCTCCAGCGCTGCAACAGGTTGACGACCAGGATGATGACGAAGGAAGCGGCCAGCATCACCGCGCCGATCGTGGCGGCGCCGGCATAGTCGTACTCCTCCAGCCGGATCACGATCAGCAGCGGCGCGATCTCCGACACGCCCGGGATGTTGCCGGCGATGAAGATGACCGATCCGTATTCGCCGACCGCCCGGGCGAAGGCCAGGATGAAGCCGGTCAGGATCGCCGGCGACAGCAGCGGCAGCACCACCCGCCACACCACCTGCCAGCGCCGGGCGCCGAGGGTGGCGGCGGCCTCCTCGATCTCGCGGTCGAGGTCCTCCAGCACCGGCTCGACCGTGCGCACCACGAAGGGCAGGCCGATGAACACGAGCGCGATGAAGATGCCGGGCGGGCCGAAGGCGGCCTTGATGCCGACCTGCATCAAGGGCCCGCCGAGCCAGCCCTTGGGCGAGTACAGCGCGGCCAGCGCGATGCCCGCCACCGCCGTCGGCAGGGCGAAGGGCAGGTCGATCAGCGCGTTCATCAAGGGCCGGCCCCAGAAGCGGTAGCGCGTCACCACCCAGGCGACCATGGTGCCGAACACCACGTTCACCGCCGCCGCCGCCAGCGCCAGGCCGAAGCTGACCTTGAGCGCCGCCAGGGTGCGCTCCGACGACACCACCCGCCAGACGCCCTCGACCCCGAGCTCCCAGGGTCGGATCACCAGCGCCGCCAGCGGCAGCAGGACCAGGAGCGCGAGATAGGTGAGGGAGAAGCCGAGGGTCAGCCCGAATCCCGGCAGCACGCCGACATGGCGCGCTGCCGGGGGCGGGCTTTCCCTAGCCCTTTCGGTAGATCTGATCGAAGGTGCCGCCATCCGAGAAGTGTGCCTGTTGCGCCTTCTGCCAGCCACCGAAGAGATCGTCGATGGTGAACAGGTTTACGGCCGGAAAGTTGTCCTTATAGCGCGCCGCCACCTCCGGCGACCGTGGCCGGTAGAAATTCTTGGCCGCAAGCTCCTGCCCTTCGGGCGAGTACAGGAATTCGAGATAGGCCTGGGCCACGGCGCGGGTGCCGCGGGCGTCGACCACCTTGTCGACCACCGCGACCGTGGGCTCGGCCAGGATCGAGACCGACGGCACGACGATGTCGAACTCGTCAGGCCCGAGCTCCTTGACCGCCAGGAAGGCCTCGTTCTCCCAGGCCAGCAGCACGTCGCCGATGCCGCGCTGGACGAAGGTGGTGGTCGAGCCGCGGGCGCCGGTGTCGAGCACCGGCACATTGGCGAAGATCTTCCGCACGAGCTCCTGCGCCGTCTGGTCGTTGCCGCCGGGCTGCTTCAGCGCATAGCCCCAGGCGGCGAGGTAGTTCCAGCGCGCCCCGCCCGAGGTCTTCGGGTTCGGGGTGATCACCTGGACCCCCTCCTTGGCCAAATCGGGCCAGTCCTTGATCCCCTTCGGGTTGCCCTTGCGCACCAGGAACACGATGGTCGAGGTGTAGGGCGCGCTGTTGTCCGGCAGCCGTGTCTGCCAGGCCTTGTCGATCAGCCCTCTGCTGGCGATGGCGTCGACGTCATAGGCCAGCGCCAGGGTGACGACATCGGCCTGCAGCCCGTCGATCACCGAGCGCGCCTGGGCGCCCGAGCCGCCATGCGAGGCCTCGATGGTGACGGTGTCGCCGGACTTCGCCTTCCACTGCTCGGCGAAGGCGGCATTGACCTGCTTGTACAGCTCGCGCGTCGGGTCGTAGGAGACGTTGAGCAGCTTGATGTCGGCCGCATGCGCCGTGGCCGCAGCCAGCGCGATGGCCGCCGCGGCCAGCAGCCGAGTGGTCATGAACCGCATGACTCGACCTCCGATGTTCGGTTGGTTGGTGGTGTGGCGGCGTCGGGGACAGTAAGGCGGGGAACCGCGACGAACGCAATCTCTATTTCACATAAAATTCCATCGATCATCTGTAATTTTACATACAAAAAGTAGACAATAGAATGTGCATCTGCCTTCGCTTTCGCACATGCGAACGCCTGGCGGGACAAAATACTGCGCATTCGGCGCGAATTCCGATTGCATCGCATCGATCGCCGATGCAGATTTTCGTTTGCGAATATCGAAAGCGGCGCAGCCGCAAACAAAGGCAGGAAACGTGGCTGAGGTGCTGTACGACCTCCTGGTCATCGGCGGCGGCGTCAACGGCGTCGGCATCGCCCGTGACGCGGCCGGGCGCGGCCTGTCCGTCCTGCTGTGCGAGAAGGCCGACCTGGCCGGCGCCACGTCCTCGGCCTCGACCAAGCTGATCCATGGCGGGCTGCGCTATCTCGAATATTACGAGTTCCGCCTGGTCCGCGAGGCGCTGATGGAGCGCGAGGTGCTGCTGCGCGCGGCGCCGCACATCATCCGCCCGCTGCGATTCGTGCTGCCGCACGACCGGTCGATGCGGCCGGCCTGGATGGTGCGGATCGGGCTGTTCCTGTACGACCATCTCGGCGGCCGCAAGATCCTGCCGGCCAGCCGCGGGCTGCGGCTGCGCGGCGGCGCCATCGGCCGGGTGCTGAAGCCGCATCTGACGCGCGGTTTCGAATATTCCGACTGCTCGGTCGACGACGCCCGCATGGTGGCGCTGGCGGCGCTGGACGCGAAGGAGCGCGGCGCCGAGATCCTGACCCGCACCGAATGCGTCCAGGCGAAGCGCGAGAACGGCCGCTGGACGGCCACGCTGCGCGGCGCCGACGGCAGCGAGCGGCAGGTTTCGGCCCGCGGCCTGGTCAATGCCGGCGGCCCCTGGGTCAAGCATGTGCTGAACGACACGGTCGGCCTGCCGGGCGCTTCCCGCGTGCGGCTGGTCAAGGGCAGCCACATCGTGGTGCCGCGGCTCTATGACGGGCCCGAAGCCTTCATCCTGCAGAATGCCGACCGGCGCATCGTCTTCGTCATCCCCTATGAGGGCAAGTTCTCGCTGGTCGGCACCACCGACCTGGACTACCAGGGCGACCCGGCAGGCGTCGGCATCACGCCGGAGGAGACGGCCTATCTGTGCGAGGCGGTCGGCCGCTGCTTCACCGCCGGCCCAACGCCGGACGACGTGGTCTGGAGCTATGCCGGCGTGCGGCCGCTCTATGATGACGGCTCGTCCAGCGCCTCCGAGGCCACCCGCGACTACGTGCTGGAGCTGGATGCGCCGGAGGGCCAGGCGCCGGCGCTGTCGGTGTTCGGCGGCAAGATCACCACCTTCCGCCGCCTGTCCGAGCATGCGCTGGAGAAGCTGGCGCCGGTGCTGGCCATCAAGGGCGCCCCCTGGACCGCCGCGGCGCCGCTGCCCGGCGGCGACATCCCGGATGCCGATTTCGAGGGCTTCCTGGTGAAGCTGCGCGCCGCCCGGCCCTGGCTGCCGGAGCCGCTGGCCCGCCGCCTGGCCCGCGCCTACGGCACCAGGGTCGACCGGCTGCTGGGATCGGCGAAAAGCCTGGAGGATCTCGGCCGCGACTTCGGCGCCGGGCTGACCGAGGCCGAGCTGGACTACCTGGCCGACCAGGAATGGGCGCGCACCGCCGACGATGTGCTGTGGCGCCGGTCCAAGCTCGGGCTGCACATCCCGGCCGAGGCGCATGGCCTGATCGACGACTGGCTCGGGGCCCGCAATTCCCGTCCCGAGGAAAGGGCCGCATCGTGACGCTCGTGCTCGAAAGCGTGACCCGGGACGTCGGCGCGGAGGCCCACATCCATCCGCTCGACCTGACGCTCGAGCCCGGCACGCTGACCGTGCTGCTGGGCCGCACCCAGGCCGGCAAGACCACGCTGATGCGGCTGATGGCGGGGCTGGAGCGGCCGAGCCGCGGCCGGGTCCTGGTCGATGGCCGCGACGTCACCGGCACCTCGGTGCGCAACCGCGACGTCGCCATGGTCTACCAGCAGTTCATCAACTACCCGTCGAAGACGGTCTACGACAACATCGCCTCGCCGCTGCGCCTCAAGGGCCTCGGCCGGGCCGAGGTCGACCGCCGGGTGCGCGAGACCGCGGCGATGCTGCGGATCGACCGGTTCCTGACCCGGCTGCCGGGCGAGCTGTCGGGCGGCCAGCAGCAGCGCACCGCGATCGCCCGGGCGCTGGTCAAGGATGCCGGGCTGCTGCTGCTGGACGAGCCGCTGGTCAATCTCGACTACAAGCTGCGCGAGGAGCTGCGGGCCGAGCTGTCGGAGATCTTCCGGCGCGGCAAGGCGATCGTGGTCTACGCCACCACCGAGCCGGCCGAGGCGCTGATCCTGGGTGGCCGCACCGCGGTGCTGGACGAAGGCCGGCTGCTGCAGATCGGGCCGACGGTCGAGGTGTTCCAGCGCCCGGCCTCGACCAAGGTGGCCGAGGTGTTCAGCGACCCGCCGATGAACATCGGCCCGGCCGAGGTCGCGGACGGCGCGCTGCGCCTGGCCGACGGCGTTTCGGTGCCGCTGGCCGGTCACCTGGCCGGGCTGACGGCCGGGCCCTGCACCGTCGGCGTGCGGCCGGGCCATCTCCGCCTCGGCGCCGGCGGCCCGGGTGAGGCCTCGGTCTCGACCCGGGTCGAGCTGGCCGAGATCAGCGGCTCCGAGACCTATGTCCATTTCCATTTCGGCGACCGGCCCTGGGTGGCGCAGCAGACCGGGGTGCACAAGCACCCGCTGGGCGAGCCGCTGACGGTCGCGATCGATCCCGCCCGGATCTACGTCTTCGACCCGGCCGGCCGGCTCGCCGCCGCCCCGGCCCGGACCAGGTGACAGCATGGCCCGCATCGAGCTCAAGTCCCTGGCGCACAGCTACAAGCCGAACCCGACCGACCCGGCGGACTACGCGCTGCGGCCGATGGACATGGTCTGGCAGAGCGGCCGCGCCTACGCCCTGCTCGGCCCGTCCGGCTGCGGCAAGACCACGCTGCTCAACATCATCTCCGGCCTGGTGACGCCCAGCCAGGGCCAGATCCTGTTCGACGGCCGCGACGTTACCCAGGCGTCGCCGGAGCAGCGCAACATCGCCCAGGTGTTCCAGTTCCCGGTGGTCTACGACACCATGACGGTGGCCGAGAACCTGGCCTTCCCGCTGCGCAACCGCAAGCTGCCCCGGCCCGAGATCGACGCCCGCGTCGCCGAGGTCGCCGAGATGCTGGAGCTGACGCCGGTGCTGAAGCGCCGCGCCCGCGGCCTGGACGCCGACGAGAAGCAGAAGATCTCGCTCGGCCGCGGCCTGGTGCGCAAGGACGTCGCCGCCATCCTGTTCGACGAGCCGCTGACGGTGATCGACCCGCATCTCAAGTGGCAGCTCCGGCGCAAGCTGAAGGAGGTGCACGAGCAGGTGCGGACCAGCCTGATCTACGTCACCCACGACCAGCTCGAGGCGCTGACCTTCGCCGATGAGGTGATCGTGATGTATGACGGCCAGGTGGTGCAGCTGGGCACCCCGCAGGAGCTGTTCGAGCGGCCGGCTCACACCTTCGTCGGCTACTTCATCGGCAGCCCCGGCATCAACCTCCTGCCCTGCATCGTCGACCAGGGCGATGCCGTGATCGAGGGCGGCCGGGTGCCGCTGTCCAATTCGGCCCGCCGCGGCGCCGAAGCCTTCCTGGCCGGCGGCGCCGGCACGCTCGAGCTCGGCATCCGGCCGGAGTTCCTGGAGATCGCCGACAACGGCATCCCGGCCACGGTGACCGGGGTCGAGGACCTCGGCACCCATCTGATCGTCACGCTCCGGCTCGGCGCCGCGACGGTGAAGGCCAAGCTGGCCGAGGGCCGCGGCGTCCCGGCCGACACCGCGCATCTGCGCTTCCCGCCGGAGCGCACCCTTCTCTATGCCGACGGCAGGCTGGTGGGCTGATCATGGACAAGACCCCGAACAACGCCGCCTGGTTCCTGGTCGTCCCGGTGGTGCTGCTGGTCGCGTTCAGCGCCATCATCCCGCTCATGACGGTCGTGAACTATTCGGTGCAGGACATCTTCGGCCCCGGCCAGGGCGTCTTCGTCGGCACCGAATGGTTCGAGCAGGTGCTGCAGGACGACCGGCTGCAGGCGGCGCTCGGCCGGCAGCTGATCTTCAGCTTCTGCGTGCTGGCAATCGAGATCCCGCTCGGCGTGCTTGTGGCGCTGTGCATGCCGGCGCGCGGCTGGGCCGTCTCGGTCACGCTGGTGGTGCTGGCGCTGCCGCTCCTCATTCCCTGGAACGTGGTCGGCACCATCTGGCAGATCTTCGCCCGGCCCGACATCGGCCTGGCCGGCGTGCTGATCAACCGCCTCGGCCTCGACTACAACTACACCGGCGACCCGTTCGACGCCTGGATCACGGTGCTGGTGATGGACATCTGGCACTGGACGTCCTTGGTCGCCCTGCTCGGCTATGCCGGGCTGCGCTCGATCCCGGACGCCTTCTACCAGGCGGCGCGGATCGACGGCGCCTCGCGCTGGGCGGTGTTCCGCTATATCCAGCTGCCGAAGATGACGGGCGTGCTGCTGATCGCGGTGCTGCTGCGCTTCATGGACAGCTTCATGATCTACACCGAGCCCTTCGTCCTGACCGGCGGCGGGCCTGGCAACGCCACCACCTTCCTGAGCCAGGAGCTGACCAAGATGGCGGTCGGCCAGTTCGACCTCGGGCCGGCGGCGGCGTTCTCGATCATCTACTTCCTGATCATCCTCTTGTTCTCCTGGCTGTTCTACACGGTCATCACCAATCTCGGGAAAGGCGACGCGTCATGAGCCCGCGCACCCGCGCCGTCATCCTGATCCTGTACATGCTGTTCCTGCTGCTGCCGATCTACTGGCTGGTCAGCATGTCGCTGAAGGAGAACCAGGAGATCCTGTCCGGCTTCACCCTGTTCCCGCACAAGGTGACCGTCGCCAACTACGCCAGGATCCTGACCGACCCGTCCTGGTACTGGGGCTACCTCAACTCGATCAGCTATGTGCTGATGAACATGGTGCTCTCGGTGCTGGTGGCGCTGCCGGCGGCCTACGCCTTCAGCCGGTACCGCTTCCTCGGCGACACCCACATGTTCTTCTGGCTGCTGTCGAACCGGATGTCGCCGCCGGCGGTGTTCCTGCTGCCCTTCTTCCAGCTCTATTCCGCGATCGGCCTGACCGACACGACCTACGCCGTCGCCCTGGCGCACTGCCTGTTCAACGTGCCGCTGGCGGTGTGGATCCTGGAGGGCTTCATGTCCGGCGTGCCGAAGGAGATCGACGAGACCGCCTATATCGACGGCTACTCCTTCCCGCGCTTCTTCCTGACCATCTTCGTGCCGCTGATCCGCGGCGGCATCGGCGTCACCGCCTTCTTCTGCTTCATGTTCTCCTGGGTCGAGCTGCTCCTGGCCCGCACCCTGACCTCGGTCAACGCCAAGCCGATCGCCGCCACCATGACCCGGACGGTCAGCGCGTCCGGCATGGACTGGTCGCTGCTGGCCGCCGCCGGCGTGCTGACCATCGTGCCCGGCGCGATCGTGATCTGGTTCGTCCGCAACTACATCGCCAAGGGCTTCGCCCTGGGCCGGGTGTGAGGAGACAGCCATGACCCTCGACTGGATGGTGTGGACGCCGCCGACAGCCTGGTTCTTCTGCGGCATCGCGGCGCTGCTCGTCGCCATGACGGCGTGGCAGCTGGCCTCGCCCTCGGTGCCCCGGAGGGGCTTCCTGCCGCTGACGACCACCCGCGGCGACCGGCTGTTCATCGGCCTGCTCGGCGCCGCCTACATCCACCTCGCCTGGGTCGGGCTGGCCTCGGGCAGCCTCTGGTACGGCTTCGCGATCGCCGTGGCGTGGATGATCGCGGTGATGCGGTTCGGATGAGCTGACGCAGGTCCGGACCGGCCCCGGCCAACGGGGCGTGCTGGTTTCAACATCTGAAGACGGGGAGAGATCATGACCAAGATGCTGCACGGGCCGGGCGGGTTCCCGGTCCACCGCCGGGACCTGCTGCGCGGCGCCTCCGCGCTCGGCGCCGCCATCGCGGTGCCGGGCTTCGCCCGCCGCGCCTTCGCCCAGGGCGCCGAACAGCTGACGGCCAACGCCAGGAAGTGGATCGACACCGAGTTCCAGCCTTCGACGCTGTCCAAGGACGAGCAGCTGAAGGAGATGGAGTTCTTCATCAAGGCGGCCGAGCCGTTCCGCGGCATGGACATCAACGTGGTGTCGGAGACGATCACCACCCATGAATACGAGGCCAAGACGCTGGCCCGCGCCTTCTCCGAGATCACCGGCATCAACCTGAAGCACGACCTGATTCAGGAAGGCGACGTGATCGAGAAGCTGCAGACCCAGATGCAGTCCGGCCAGAACATCTACGACGCGTACGTCAACGACAGCGACCTGATCGGCACGCATTTCCGTTACGGCCAGGCCGTGCCGCTGTCCGATTTCATGGCCGGCGACGGCAAGGATTTCACCCTGCCGACGCTCGACGTCGACGACTTCATGGGCAAGAGCTTCACCACCGGCCCGGACGGCAAGCTGTACCAGATCCCGGACCAGCAGTTCGCGAACCTGTACTGGTTCCGCTACGACTGGTTCACCGACCCGAAGCTGCAGGAGCAGTTCAAGGCGGCGTACGGCTACGATTTGGGCGTGCCGGTGAACTGGTCGGCCTATGAGGACATCGCCGACTTCTTCACCAACAAGGTGAAGGAGATCAACGGCGTCCGCGTCTGGGGCCATATGGATTACGGCAAGAAGGACCCGTCGCTGGGCTGGCGCTTCACCGATGCCTGGCTGTCGATGGCCGGCGCCGGCGACAAGGGCATCCCGAACGGCCTGCCGGTCGACGAATGGGGCATCCGGGTCGAGGGCTGCCGCCCGGCCGGCTCCAGCGTCACCCGCGGCGGCGACACCAACGGCCCGGCCGCGGTGTACGCCTTGACCAAGTACATCGAGTGGCTGAAGGCGTACGCCCCGCCCGAGGCGGCCGGCATGACCTTCTCCGAGGCCGGGCCGGTGCCGGGCCAGGGCAACATCGCCCAGCAGATCTTCTGGTACACCGCCTTCACCGCCGACCTGTCCAAGCCCGGCCTGCCGGTGGTGAACGAGGACGGCACGCCGAAATGGCGCATGGCGCCCTCGCCGCACGGCCCGTATTGGGAAGAGGGGATGAAGCTGGGCTACCAGGATTGCGGCTCCTGGACCCTGATGAAGAGCACCCCGAAGGAGCGGCAGCAGGCGGCCTGGCTGTACGCCCAGTTCTGCATCTGCAAATCGACCTCGCTGAAGAAGCTGCAGGTCGGCCTGACCCCGATCCGCGACAGCGACATCCGCTCCAAGGCGATGGACGAGATGGCGCCGAAGCTGGGCGGGCTGGTCGAGTTCTACCGCAGCCCGGCGCGCGTCGCCTGGACCCCGACCGGCACCAATGTCCCCGACTATCCGCGGCTGGCGCAGCTGTGGTGGCAGAACGTGGCCGAGGCGGTGACCGGCGAGGTCACGCCGCAGCAGGCGATGGACAACCTGGCCAAGCAGCAGGACCAGGTGCTGGCGCGGCTGGAGCGGGCCGGCAATCTCGGCGATTGCGGGCCGAAGCTGAACGAGGAGAAGACCGCCCAGGAGTGGTTCGACGCCCCCGGCGCGCCGAAGCCGAAGCTGGAGAACGAGAAGGAGAAGGGCCAGACCGTGGCCTATGACAGCCTGCTGCAGGCCTGGAAGGAAGGGAAAGTGCGGTAAGGACCGAGGGGCGCAGGCTGGGTTCGTGCACCGAACCCAGCCTTGCTCCAACTCTTCCCTTTTCCTGTCATTGCCGGGCTTGACAGTTTGGGGGACCGGGAATGGGTCTCGAACCCCATTCCCCTCCCGCTAAATCACCGGATCGAATCCGGGCTTGGCGGGGGGCGGGACGACGTCGCCCTTCAGTATCGCCGCCGCCACCTCGGCGCATTGCTTGCGGATGTCGGGCACCGCCGTGATCTCCCAGAAGGCGCCGCGGGTCGGCGGGCCCAGCGCGTAGAGCCGCGGCGAGGGCTGGCCGTCATGGCCGATCAGCCGGCCCCCGGCATCGACGTCGAGGCCGAGGCGCAGCCGGACCGGCCGCGCCGCGCCGCCGGCGAGCAGCGACCGCAGCAGCGGATCGGCGGTCCGACCCGGATCGGTCTCCGGTCCGCTGGCCAGGACAAGGCGGCAGATCGTCCGGGTCTCGTCGGCCGCGGCGCCGCGGCGGCGCAGTGTCACCGTCAGCCCGTCCTCCGTCGGCGCCACATTGCGCAGCCGCCCGGCCAGCACCTGCAGCTGGCCCGAGGCGATCATCGCCCCGACCCGGTCGGCGATGGCCGGCGCCACCCGGTGCCGATGCACGTCCCACCAGGGCCGCAGATGGCGCAGGAAGCGCCCCGCCTCCGCCTCGTCCCAGGCCTGCCACAGCCGCTGGGTGAAGGGCCGCAGCCCGTCGATCACGGCGCGCCAATCACCGCCCGCCTGCTCCGCCTCGCGGCTCAGGGCGCGGAGCCGGCGCAGCACCGCCAGCGCCGGCAGGCCGACGAACTCCGCCGCGTCCAGCGCCGCCGGCTTGCTGGCGACGTCGCGATGCGGCCGGGGCAGGAGCCCGCGCCGCGACAGCGCCAGGACGCGGCCGCGATGGTCCTGCGCCGCCAGGCCGGCGGCGATGTCGATCATGGTCAGGCCGGTGCCGAGGATCAGCACGGTCTCGTCCGGCAGGATCGAGGGCAGGCAGGCATCTTCCGGCCCGACCAGGATCCGCCCGGGCGCATCCGGCAGCGGCACCGGGGCCGAGGGCGCTGCGTTGCCGGTGCACAGCGCCGCGATGTCGGCCGGCTCGGTGCGGCCGGAGGCGAGGCGCACCGTCACCCCGTTGGCGTCGCGGTCCAGCCCCACCGCGGCGTCCGCCAGCATGGTCAGCCCGCCGGGAAAGTCGCGCCCGGCGGCGGCCAGCGTCTCGCCGAGATAGTCGCCATAGAAGCGGCGCGGCAGATAGGGCTGGTCGCCGGCGCCATGCGCCCGGGCCCAGCTCTGGAAATCATCCGGCTGGTCCGGGAAGTCGCTCATGTTGGCGGTGAGGACGTTCAGCAGATGCGCCGGGTGCGGCGTGCCATAGGCCAAGCCGCGGCCGGGCGGGCCGCCGCGCTCGATCAGCACGACCTTCGCCGCCCCGGCCGAGCGGCGCAGGAGCTGGACCGCGAGCAGGCAGCCGGTGAACCCGGCCCCGATGATGGCGATGCGCATGATCCTCATTGGCGCTGCTTCGACGGCGGGCATGGTAGCCACCTCGGTCCGCTCCGGCCAACCGTCCGATCGAAGCGAGCCGGCGATGCCGCCTCGCCGCCGCCATCACGTCGCCCTATGCTGCCCGTGGGACGGAGACGGGACGGCGGAGACCGATGCGGATCGTTGCGGTGCTGGTGTGGGGGGCCCTGGCAGGCCTGGCGGCGGGGTGCGTGCCGTCGCGCGACCGGATCGAGCTGCCCGAGTCGGTGCCGGTGGACCGGGCGCTTTCGGCCGAAATCCGCTACGTCTTCTTCCTGCCCGGCAAGACCGGGATGGCGCCGGACGGCGCCGCCGCGGTCGCCGCCGCGGTGGTCGAGGACGCCCGGCGCCGGGCCAAGGGGCCGGTGCCGCGCCTGATCGTCACCGGCCATGCCGATGCCGGCGGCGACCCGGCAGCCGCCCAGCGCCTGTCGCTGCGGCGGGCCAGGCTGGTGGCGGCGCGGCTGCGGGCGGCCGGGATCGCGCCGGGGCGAATCACGGTCGCCGGCGCCGGCGCGGCCGATCCGCGGCGGCCCGCCCCGCCGGGCCAGGCGGAGCCGGCCAATGACCGGGTCGAGATCGGATTCGAATCCCCGGTCGCGTCGCAATTGGACGCGACGCCGCAGCGTCCCATATAGTCTGATCGAGACCACGGCGCCGACGCGCCCGCCAGCGGATCGACGACATGTACACTGCGGAAACCCGGGCGATCGAGGTGTCGGTCGAACCGACCTATCTCGAGGACCAATCCTCGCCCGACGAGAATCACTACGTCTGGGCCTATCATGTCCGCATCGTCAATCACGGGCGCGAGCGGGTGCAGCTGCGCAGCCGCTACTGGCGGATCACCGACGAGTTCGGCCGGGTGCAAGAGGTCCGCGGCCCCGGCGTGGTCGGGGTCGAGCCGGTGATCGAGCCGGGCAAGGCGTTCCAGTACACCAGCGGCGCGCCGATCGCGACGCCGTCGGGCATCATGGTCGGCACCTATCAGATGGAGACCCCGTCGGGCGAGCGCTTCGACGTGGCGATCCCCGCCTTTTCGCTGGACAGCCCGCATCGTACGATCCGATTGAACTGACGTGACAGACCAGAGTCCTGGTTGGACCAGAACCGACAACGACAACCGCCCGGAGAAGCCGGCATCATGACCCGCAACCCCTTCACCCCCGTGGCGGCCAATGTCCTGGCGCAGCCTGTGCGCGGGCCTGAGCATCGCCCGAGCCGGTCCGAGGCCGAGGACGCGGTGCGCGTGCTGCTGCGCTGGGCCGGCGAGGACATCGCGCGCGAGGGCCTGCGCGACACGCCGAAGCGGGTGGTGAAGGCGTATGAGGAGTTTTTCCGCGGCTACGCCCAGGACCCGGTCGAGCTGCTGTCCCGCACCTTCGAGGAGGTCGAGGGCTACGACGAGATGGTGCTGCTGCGCGACATCGACTTCGAGTCGCATTGCGAGCACCACATGGTGCCGATCATCGGCAAGGCGCATGTGGCCTATCTGCCGGACCGGCGGGTGGTCGGCATCTCCAAGCTGGCGCGGGTGGTCGACGCCTATGCCAAGCGGCTGCAGATCCAGGAGCGGCTGACCGCGCAGATCGCCTCGGCGATCGACCAGGTGCTGAAGCCGCGCGGCGTGGCGGTGATGGTGTCGTCGCAGCACCACTGCATGACCACGCGCGGCGTGCACAAGCACGGCACCCAGATGGTGACCAGCTGCATGATCGGCGCCTTCCGCGACGAGCCGCAGCTGCGCCGCGAGTTCCAGATGATGATCGGGATGCCGGTGTAACCGGCTCTGATCCGGGCAGATTTTCCCCCCGCTGGCCGCCGCTCCGCCGAATACTCTCGGCATGACGGTGGACGCGGGGGCGCCGGACCGGGTATCTCAGCCGGCATTATGCCAGCTTCCCACAGCGAAGAGACGGACGAACCTCCGTCTAGCGGCCGCCGATGATCGTCGAACTCGTCATCGTCGTGCTTCTCATCCTGATCAACGCCTTTTTCGCGATGTCGGAACTGGCCTTGGTCTCCGCCCGCCGCGCCCGGCTGCAGGGCATGGCCGAACAGGGCCATCGCGGCGCCCGCGCCGCCCTCGCTTTGGCCGCGGATCCGAACCGCCTCCTGTCCACCGTCCAGGTCGGCATCACTTTGGTCGGCATCTTCGCCGGCGCCTTCGGCGGCGCCACCCTGTCGGTGCCGGTGCGCGAGTGGCTTGAGCCCCTGCCGGTGGTCGGCCCCTGGGCCGACGGCCTGTCCTTCGCCCTGGTGGTGGTCGCCATCACCTATTTCTCGCTGATCATCGGCGAGCTGGTGCCGAAGCGGATCGCGCTGAACCACGCCGAGGGCATCGCCGCCCGCGTCGCCCGGCCGATGCAGACGGTCGCGGCGGTCGGCGCCCCCATCGTCTGGCTGCTGCAGCGCTCGACCGAGCTGGTGCTGCGCCTGCTCGGCGTCTCCGCCGTTCCCGCCCAGACGGTGACGGAGGAGGAGCTGAAGACGCTGATCGCCGAGGGCACCGAGGCCGGCGTCTTCGTCGAGGCCGAGCGCGAGATGATCGACGGCGTGCTGCGCCTGGCCGACCGGTCGGTGCGGTCGATCATGACGCCGCGGCACGAGATGGTCTGGATCGATCTCGAGGACAGCCCGGACGAGATCCGCAAGACCATCGCCGAGGCCGGCTGCAGCCGCTTCCCGGTGGCGCGCGGCGAGCTCGACGAGCTCGAGGGCGTGATCCAGACCAAGGACCTGCTCGACCGCATGCTGCAGGGCGGCCCGTTCGACGTGGCCGAGACCATGCGGCCGCCGCTGGTGGTGCCGGACGGCACGCCGGCGCTGAAGCTGCTGCAGACCTTCCGCAGCTCGGCCATTCACCTCGCCGTGGTGGTCGACGAATACGGCAGCGTCGAAGGGCTGGTGACGCCGACCGACATCCTGTCGGCGATCGCCGGCGAGGTCGGCGACCTGACCATCGATACCGCCGGCTATTCGATCGTGCGCCGTGACGACGGCAGCTGGCTGGTCGACGCGATGACGCCGATCGACGAGGTCGAGCGGCTGCTGCGCCTGCGCGGCCTGCGCTCGGAGGACGGCGACTACCAGACCTTGGCCGGCTTCGTGCTCTGGCACCTCGGCCACCTGCCGAAGGTGGCGGAGAGCTTCGTCGAGAACGGCGTGCGCTACGAGGTCATCGACCTCGACGGCAACCGCATCGACAAGGTGCTGGTCAAGGTGGACCAGACGGAGCCGTAACGGGGCAGGCGCAGCGGGTTGGCTAACTTGACCAACATACGAAGGTTGGCTAAGTTAGCCATGTTCCCGGAGGAAGCCATGCAGGTCACCATCCACGTCGCCAAGACCCACCTCTCCAAGCTGATCGACGCCGCGCTGTCGGGCGAGGAGGTGGTCATCGCCAAGGGCCGCAAGCCCGTGGTCAAGCTGGTCGCGATTCCGCAAACACCGTTCAAAATCGGCATCCTCAAAGGGCAACTGGACGGCCCGACGCCGGACTTCTTCGAGCCGCTGGACGAGGACGACCTGACCGCCTGGGAAGGCGGCCGGTGAGGGCTGTCCTGCTCGACACCCATGTCTGGGCCTGGATCTTGACCGATGACGAACGGCTGTCGGCCAAGGCCCGGGCGACGATCGGACAGACCCAGACCGTGTTGCTGAGCCCGATCTCGTTCTTCGAGATCGGGCAGAAGGTGCGGCTCGGAAAATGGCCGGCCATGGAGCCGTTCGTATCCAAGCTTCCCGGAATCCTGGAAGAGCAGGGCGGCAGTGTCGTCGAGCTGACTCCGACCATCTGCCTGCAGGCAGCCACGATGGATTGGCCGCATCGCGATCCCTTCGACCGCCTGCTGGCAGCCAGCGCCGCCCATCACCACCTGCCGCTGATCTCGGCCGATTCGGTGTTCGACGGCGTGGTGACGCGCCTCTGGTGAGGCCGGCGGCCGGCTCCGGCCGGCTTCGCGCGCCTGTCATCTTCGCCGCCTAGGATGCTGCCCGCCGCTTCACCCGGAGGTCAGCCCCATGAGCCAGAATCGCCGCGACTTCCTGCGCCAGTCGGCCGCCGCGCTCGGCGCCGCCTCGGCCCTGTCGGTGCTGCCGCCGGCGATCCGCACCGCGCTCGCCGTGCCGGCCGACGACCGGACGAAGTCGATCGCCGATGTCCAGCACATCGTGATCCTGATGCAGGAGAACCGGTCCTTCGACCATTATTTCGGCGTGCTGCGCGGGGTGCGCGGCTTCGGCGACCGCTTCCCGGTTCCGCTCGAAGGCGGCAAGCCGGTCTGGCACCAGTCGGACGGGACGCGCGAGATCCTGCCCTTCCATGTCGACAAGGCCACCATGGACGCGGCGCTGATGGCGGCGGTGCCGCACAACATGCCGGACGCCCAGGCGGCCTGGGCTCAGGGCAGGTTCGGCCATTGGCCGCTGTACAAGACCGACAGCGCGATGGGTTACTACAAGCGCGACGAGGCACCGTTCCAATACGCGCTGGCCGAAGCCTTCACCCTCTGCGACGCCTATCACTGCTCGGTGCAGACCGGCACCGACCCGAACCGGATCGTGTTCTGGTCCGGCTCGAACTTCGACCCGAAGCGGCGCGAGCAGGGGCTGGACAGCGACCATGCCACCGCCGAGGCGGTGAATCTGCGCTGCTGGGTCACCGGCACCCACCCGACGCCGGGCTACGGCTATCGCGGCTCGGCCCTGACCTGGCCGACCATCCCGGACGTGCTGCAGGCGGCGGGGATCGGCTGGCGCATCTACCAGGACCCGAACGACAACTGGACCGGCGCCATGCATGGCTGCCTGGCCTTCGACAGCTTCCGCAGCGCGCTGCCGGGATCGCCGGTCGCCGTCAACGGGATGTCGCACTGGACGCTCGACGACCTGCGGAAGGATGTGGTCGCCGATACCCTGCCGGCGGTCAGCTGGGTGCTGCCGTCGCGGCTGCAATCGGAGCATCCGAGCGGCCCGTCCAGCTCGGCCCATGGCGGCGACTTCACGCATCAGGTGCTGGCGGCGCTGACGGCGAGCCCGGAGAACTGGAGCCGGACCGTGCTGTTCGTCACCTTCGACGAGAATGACGGCTTCTTCGACCATGTGCCGCCGCCGGCGGTGCCGTCGCTGAACCCCGACGGCAGCCCGGCCGGCAAGTCCACGGTGGATCTCGCCGGCATGTACTACGCCGATCCGGGCGTGGACTATCAGGACGAGCTGTCCGGCAAGGCCTATCCGATGCTCGACCCGCGCGACATGGTCAGCGGCAAGCGGCGGCCCTGGGGCATGGGCCCGCGCGTGCCGATGTATGTCGTCTCGCCCTGGACCCGCGGCGGCTGGGTCTGCTCCCAGGTGTTCGACCACACCTCGGTCGGCCGCTTCATCGAGGCGCGGTTCGGCGTCACCATCCCGGCGATCAGCCCCTGGGCCCGGGCGGTCAGCGGCGACCTGACCGCGGCCTTCGACTTCGAGACCCCGAACGACCAGGCGGTCCCGGCCCTGCCGGACATGAGCGGCTACGCCGCGATCGAGGCGGCGTCGAAGCTGCTGCCCAAGGCCGCGCCGCCGGACGCGCCGCAGCCGCTGTTCCAGGAGACCGGGACGCGCCCGTCCCGGGCGCTGCCCTATGAGCTGCATGCGAGCGCCAGGGTCGCACCGGAGGGCACGATCCTGACCTTCGCCAACAGCGGCCGGCAGGGCGCGGCGTTCCATGTCTACGACAGGCTGCATCTCGACCGCATCCCGCGCCGCTACACGGTCGAGGCCGGCCAGCGGCTGGACGATCTCTGGGCCCCGGCCGATGCCGGGCGCTACGACCTCTGGGTCTACGGCCCGAACGGCTTCGTGCGCAGCTTCGCCGGGACCGTCGCGGCCGCGGAGATCGAGCTTGAGGTCGTCTATGTCCCGGCCGATTCAGCAATCGTTGCCTCGGTTCGGAACCGGGGGACGGCGCCGGCCGCGCTGCGGGTCACCGCCAACGCCTATGCCGAGGCCGACCAGGGCACGTTGACCGTGGTGCCCGGCGCCATCGAGAACCGACGCTGGAGCCTGGCAGAGAGCGGTGGCTGGTACGACCTCACCCTCGCCGCCGACGGCTTCGAGCGCCGCTTCGCCGGCCGGCTGGAGACCGGCCGTGCGAGCGTCAGCGACCCGGCTATGGCCCTGCACCTGGCGAGCTGAGGCCCGCGCTCGGAAGTACTGACTCGTCATCGCGAAACGAAGCGAGGGACAGCGGGGCCCTCGACCTCAGACCGCCAACTCCTGCTGGTGCGGCTGGGCGTGGCGGATGGCTTGCTCGAGGTCGACCGAGACCAGCTGGCTCACCCCGCGCTCGATCATGGTGACGCCGTAGAGCCGGTTCACCCGCGCCATGGTCATGCGGTGGTGGGTGATGATCAGGAAGCGGGTGCGGCCGCTCTCCGCCAGCTCGGTCAAGAGGGTGCACAGGCGGTCGACATTGGCGTCGTCGAGCGGCGCGTCGACCTCGTCCAGCACGCAGATCGGCGCCGGGTTGGTCAGGAACACGGCGAAGATCAGCGCCGCTGCCGTCAGCGCCTGCTCGCCGCCCGACAGCAGCGACAGATGCTGCAGCTTCTTGCCCGGCGGGCTGGCGAAGATCTCCAGCCCCGCCTCCAGCGGGTCCGCGGTGTCGGTCAGGGCCAGCTGCGCCTTGCCGCCGCCGAACAGGCGGGTGAACAGCGCCCGGAAATGGCCGTCGACCACGTCGAAGCTGGCCACCAGCCGCTCCCGCGCCTCGCGGTTCAGCGAGGCGATGCCCTGGCGCAGCTTGGCGATGGCGGCGGTCAGGTCCTCCTTCTCAGCCGACAGCCGGGTGTGCTGAGATTCGATCTCGACGATCTCGACCTCGGCCCGCAGGTTGACCGGGCCCATGCCCTCGCGCTCGCGATTCAGCCGGTCGAGCTTGCGGGCGATGTCCTCGGCGTCCGGCAGCGGCGCCTCCGGGGCCAGCCCGGCCAGGCTGGCCGCCGCCTCGGGCGCGCAGTCGAGCCGCTCGGCGATGCGGCTGCGCAGCCCCTCGACCGCGGTCTGGGCCGCGACCACCGCCGCCTCGCCGCGCACCCGGGCCTCACGCGATTCGGCCAGGGCCGATTCGGCGGCGCGCAGGGCCCGGTCCGCAGCCTCCTGGCGCTGCTCGCCCACCGCCAGCGCGTCGGCGGCCATGCGGCGGCGGCGCTCCGCCTCGTCGATCCGGCCGATCAGGGTCTCGCGCCGGACGGCGATCTCGGCCGGCCGGGCGTCCAGCTCCAACAGCGTCGCCTGGCTCTCCGCCAGCCGCGCCTCCAGCTCGGCCAGCCGGTCGGCGCTGCCTCTCGCGCGGCTGTCCCAGCCCTGAACCTCGCTCTCGATCGCGCGCAGCCGGCCGCGCCGGCCGCCGGCCTCGCGCTGCAGCCGCTCCAGCGCCGATTGCCGGGCGCCCAGCCCCGACCGTGCCTCGGCCACGGCCGAGCGGATCTCGCCCACGGCGCGGCGCTGGGCCGCGCCATCGGGCAGGGCGGCACGCTCGGTGGCCAGCTCCTCGCGCTCGCGCAGCGAATCGTCGCGGTCGGCGGCCAGCCGCTCGCTTTGGGCGGCCAGCGCCGCCAGCCGGCTGCGCCGCGCCGCCTCGGCCTGGGCCGCCTTGCTCTGCGCCTCGCGGGCGCGTCCGACCGCGGCCACCGAATCCTGCTGACTGCGCCGCGCCGCCCGGTCGGCATCCTGGGCCGCCTGGGCCGCCTGGCGCGCTGCGTCGGCCGCCCGCCGCGCCGTCTCGGCGGCCTCGGCGGCGGTGGCCAGCTGCGCCTCCAGCTGCTCCAGCCGGTTGCGCTGCTGCAGCCGGGCCGCGGCGGGGGAGGGCGCGCCCGGCCGGGCCACCAGCCCGTCCCAGCGCCAGCGGCCGCCGGCCCTGGTCACCAGCGCCTGGCCGGGCCTGAGCGCCGGCTGCAGCGCCTCGGCCGCCGCCGCGTCGGCGACCACGCCGATGTGGGCCAGCCGGCGGGCCAGGGCCGCGGGGGCGGTGACATGGCCGGCCAGGGGCTCGGCGCCGACCGGCAGCGGCGCGGCGTCATCATAGCCGGGCAGCTCGGCCCAATGCAGCGGCGCCGAGCGGTCGGCCGGCACCGAGGCCTCGTCGCCGAGCGCGGCGCCCAGCGCCGCCTCCCAGCCGGGCGCGACCCGCAGCTGGTCGAGGATCGGGGCGCGGGCGGCATCGCCCTTGCCGCTGCCGAGCGCGGCGCGCAGGCCGTCGGCCTCGGCCTTCAGCCGGGTGGCGGTGCCTTCGGCGGCCTGGGCGGCCTCGCGGGCACTGGAAAAGGCCGAATCGGCGGCCTGGCGGCGGCTCTCCGCCGTCTCGACCGCCTCCTGCACCGCCTCCAGCCGGGCCACGGCCTCGGCCAGGACCAGGGCGGCCGCCTCGGCGCCGTCGGCACCGGCCAGCTCGGCTTCGAGCTGGGCGATCTGGCGCAGCGCATCCTCGTGCCGGCGGGCCAGGTCCAGCAGGCGGCCTTCCAGCTCGCGCTGGCGCTTGGCCAGACTCTGGCGCCGGGCCTCGTCGCCGGCCGCGGCCTCGGTCAGCGCGGTCAGGCGGCCGTCCAACTCGTCGACAATGCCCCGCTGGGTTTCGATCAGCTGCCGCGCCTGGTCCTCGGCATCGGCCTCGCCGGCGCTCTGGCGCTCGATCCGCTCGCGCTCCTCCTGCAGCTTGGCCAGGGCCTGGGCGGCGTCGGCGCCCAGCGAGCGCTCGCGCACCAGGTCGCCCGTCACCTGCTCCAGCCGGCGATTGGTGTCGAGGATCGACTGGCTCAGCCGGCCGGCCTCGGCCTCCAGCGTCTCGCGCTCGACCAGGAAGCGCTGCAGCGCCACGGCCGAGTCGCTGTCGGCCTTGCGCAGGGCGGGCAGGGCGGCCGCGGCCTCAGTCTGCTCGGTGGTGCCGCGGGTCGCCGCGATCATGCGCTCGCGCACCACCTGCTCATTGGCGTCATAGGCGCGCCCGGCCTCGGCCAGGGCCATGCCTGCCGCGCTCCATTGCAGGTGCAGCAGCGTCGCCTCGACCTGGCGGATCTGCTCCGAGATGGTGCGGTAGCGCGCCGCCTGCCGCGCCTGCTTGCGCAAGCCGCCCATCTGGGCGTCGAGCTGCACCAGCACGTCGTCCAGGCGGACCAGGTTCTCGTCGGCCGAGCGCAGCCGCAGCTCGGCCTCGTGCCGGCGGCTGTGCAGGCCGGTGATGCCGGCCGCCTCCTCCAGGATCTGCCGCCGCTCCGCCGGCCGGGCGGAGATCATCGCCGCGATCCGGCCCTGGCTGACCAAGGCGGGCGAGGCGGGGCCGGAGGCGTTGTCCTGGAACAGCAGCTGCACGTCGCGGGCGCGCACCGGCTTGCCGTTGACGCGGTATTCGGAGCCGGTGCCGCGCTCGATCCGGCGGACGATCTCGATGATGTCGGCGTGGTCCCAGCCGGGGGCGGTGCGGTCGCTGTTGTCCAGCGTGATCGTCACCTCGGCCAGGTTGCGCGCCGCCCGGCCGGTGGTGCCGCCGAAGATGACGTCGTCCATCTCCTGGCCGCGCATGCGCCGGGCGGAGTTCTCGCCCATCGCCCAGCGCAGTGCCTCGACCAGGTTCGACTTGCCGCAGCCATTCGGCCCGACCACGCCGGTCAGGCCGGGCTCGATGGCCACGTCGGTCGCATCGACGAAGGATTTGAAGCCCGACAGGCGGAGCCGGGCGAAATGCACGGCGGCGCGCTCCCGGTCAGTTGGTGGCGACGCCCTTCTCGGCGAGCTTCTTGTCGAAGAGCGCCTTGAAGGTGTCGAAGCTGGCCTCGCCCTCGAGCTTCTCGCCCTCGACCACGAAGGTCGGGGTGGCGTTGACCTTGTAGTCGGCCTGCGCCTCCTGGCCCAGCTTGATGATGGCGTCGGCGACGGTGTTGTCGGCCAGGCAGGCGTCGAACTTGTCCTTCGGCAGCCCGGCCATGCCGCCGATCTGCGCCAGGGCGCCGATCGGGTCGCCGGCGGTGGCCCAGCTCTGCTGCGTCTGGAACAGCACCTTGGCGATGTTGAAATACTGCTCGCGCGGGGCGCAGCGCGCCATCATCCCGGCTCGCAGGTCCAGCCCGTTCAGCGGGAACTGGCGGAACACGATCTTGACCTTGCCGCTGTCGACATAGGCCTTCTCGAGCTGCGGCAGCACGTCGTTGGTGAAGGCGGCGCAATGCGGGCAGGTGAAGGAGGCGAATTCCAGCATCGTCACCGGCGCATCGGCCTTGCCGAGCACGTAGTCGGTGTCGGTGATCTTCGGGTCCCAGGCCTGGGCCGAGGCCGATCCGCTCATGAACGTCGCGGCGGCCAGGGCCAGGCCGGCGAGCAGGGTCTTCAGCATCCGATGGTCTCCATGGGTCCGGGCCTCGTGCCCCCAAGTGTCATCGCGGTGGCGTCCGGGCATAGAGCGCCCGGCCGAAGGCCGCAAGTCGGGATTTCCACTCGGGGTCGTCGACCGATTCGAGCGGCGCCTCCAGCATCGCCTCTTCGGCAGGGGTCAGGGAACGGCGGCGCGGTGTCGCGGGGCGGCGGGCCAGCGGCGCCTGCAGCAGCTTGATCCGGACGATCGCGGCATAGCCGAAATGGCCGTTGATCCGCTCGATCAGCCGGTCCTGGTCGTGCTGCAGCAGGATGGCATCGGCCGGGTCGACCCGCAGCGCCAGCGTGCCGCCGTCGCGCTTGCCGGCCGGGAAGCTCAGCTTCTCCGGCACCGCCTTGTCGGCCCAGTGGTCGCCGACCACCGCCGGCCAGTCCGCGAACAGGCTGCCGATGGCGCTGCGCCCGCCGCCCAGCGCCTTGCGGGCGAGGGCGGGGACCAGGGCGGCCATGGATCTCGGATAGCTCATCGGCGGGACGCGACTGCATGATCGAATTGCGGGACTCGGATCCCTATAGTGGCGCAATGCACCCCCGAGCGGCAACGCGAGCCATGCCCGATACAGCCACGTCCGCCGAATTTGCCCCTGCCGACTTCGCGCCGGCGCTGCTGGCCTGGTACGACCGGCACCGCCGCGTCCTGCCGTGGCGGGCGCCGCCGGGGCAGCGGGCGGACCCGTACCGGGTCTGGCTCAGCGAGATCATGCTGCAGCAGACCACCGTGGCGGCGGTGAAGGACTATTTCCTCGACTTCACCCGGCGCTGGCCGGCCGTGACCGACCTGGCCGCGACGCCGGTGGAGGAGGTCCTGCGCGCCTGGGCGGGGCTCGGCTACTACGCCCGGGCCCGGAACATGCATCGCTGCGCCGTCCTGGTGGTGGAACGCCATGGCGGAGTGTTCCCCTCCGAGGAGGCGGAATTGCGGCAGCTGCCGGGGGTCGGCGACTACACCGCGGCGGCGATCGCGGCGATCGCCTTCGACCGGCAGGCCGCGGTGATGGACGGCAATGTCGAGCGGGTGATGGCCCGGATCTTCGCGGTGGCGACGCCGCTGCCGCCGGCCAAGCCCATCCTGAAGACCCATGCGACCGCCCTGACCCCGCGGCGGCGGCCGGGCGACTACGCCCAGGCGGTGATGGATCTCGGCGCCACCATCTGCACGCCGCGCAGCCCGAAATGCATCCTGTGCCCCTGGTCCACACCCTGCCGGGCCCGCAAGCGCGGCATCGCCGAGGACCTGCCGGCCAAGCTGGCCAAGGCGCCCAAGCCGACCCGCCGGGCCGTCGCCTTCTGGCTGACCGATGGGCGCGGCCATGTGCTGCTGCGCCGCCGGCCGCCCAAGGGGATGCTGGGCGGCATGATGGAGTTCCCGTCCTCGGCCTGGATCGAGCAGCCGATGCCGGACCTCGCCGCGGTGCTGGCCGAGGCGCCGGGCGGCACCGGCTGGCGCCTGCTGCCTGGCCTGGTGCGGCACGGCTTCACCCATTTCGACTTCGAGCTGACGGTCGCGGCCGGCCGCCTCAAGGGGCCGGTGGAGGGCGGAATCCTGGTCTCGCCGGACCAGTTGGGCGAGGCCGGGCTGCCGACGGCGATGTGGAAGATCGCCCGCCATGCCCTGCGACATCTTGAATGACCGGGCCCGGCGCCTCAAATCAGCCCTAATCACCGCCCCCACTCCGACCTCGTCGGGACGGTGAGGTTGCGCAAGTAGCCGGTCCGGGACGGTCAGCGGCGATTGGCGTGCGACTCTGTGGCGCCCGCTTTCGTCTTGATCTTCCGGGCCGTGGTCTTCACCCTGCCGGCGCCGGGCCACGCGGCCGGGCATATCGAAGGAACCGTGTCCATGTTCATCCAGACCGAGCAGACACCCAACCCGGCGAGCCTGAAGTTCCTGCCGGGCCGTGCGGTGATGGATGCGGGCACCGCCAACTTCCCGTCGCCGGACACGGCGGCGCGGTCGCCTTTGGCGCAGCACCTGTTCGAGGTCGAGGGCGTCACCGGCGTGTTTCTCGGCACCGATTTCGTGACGGTGAGCAAGGCGGACACCCTCGACTGGTACGTGCTGAAGCCTTCGATCCTCGGCGTGATCATGGAGCATTTCACCGCGGGCCGGCCGGTCATCCTGGCCGAGACGGCGGCGGCGGGCTCGCAGTCGGCCGAGGAGTCCGAGATCGAAGCCCAGATCCGGGAGCTGATCGACACCCGCGTCCGGCCCGCCGTGGCCCAGGACGGCGGCGACATCATCTTCCAGGGCTACGACCAGGGCGTGGTGTACCTGCACATGCAGGGCTCCTGCTCCGGCTGCCCCAGCTCGACCATGACGCTGAAGGCCGGCATCGAGAACATGCTGCGCCACTACATCCCCGAAGTGACGGAGGTGCGCGCCGTCGCCTGACGGCGGGCTGCGCTCCCCCCGGCGGCGCCCCCCTTGAAGACGAGGGGCGTCCGCGGACCCGGTCGTGCCGATAGGCGGGGCGCCCGGGATCGCTGGCCCGGGCGCAACCAAGAACGAGGTCCATGCAGTTCCGTGTGTTTCGACCGGCCGCCGCCTTGGCCGGCCTTTTGCTGATCGTGCCCCTTGCCGCCCTGGCTGAGCCGGCGGCCCCCACCGATCAACCCGAGCTGCAGGTCGCCGACCTGCCGCCGCAAGAACTGGCCCTGCCGGCCTCGGCGGTGCCGCCGATCGACAAGACCTCGGACCTCGTCCTCAAGGTCGACAGCGCCGGCAAACTCAGCGAGATCTTCGACAGCGCCGACTACGCCCTGGCCGATGTGCGGGGCGGCGGGGCCGAGGTCCCGCGCCTGCTGGTCGAGGCGATGCCGGCCGACCTGCGCCGGCTCGATTCGACCGATCTGCGCAAGGACGTGTTCTTCAACGCCCTGCTGCCGCTGGTGCTGCGGGTGAACGAGGACATCCGCCACGACCGCGACCGGCTCTTGGCGCTGCAGGGGCTGCAGCATCTCGGCCTGGGGCCATCGGCGGAGTCGCGGGCCTGGCTGGCCGAGCTGAGCGAGCGCTACGACGTCGCCGACGGCGACATCGATGCGCTGCTGCTGCGGGTCGACGTGGTGCCGCCCTCCCTGGCCCTGGCCCAGGCCGCGGTCGAATCGGGCTGGGGCACCTCCTACAGCGCCCAGCGCCGCAACGCCCTGTTCGGCCAGACCGCGGGGTCGGCGGTGCGCTACGCCGCCTTCGACCGGCTGATCGACGGCGTCGCCTCCTACGCCCGCAACCTCAACACCCATCCGGCCTATGCCGGCTTCCGCGCCCGCCGCGCGGAGCTGCGCGGCTGGAGCTTGACGGCTATGATCTGACGTTGACCCTCACGCGCTATTCGACGCGCGGAACGGCCTATATCCGCGATGTCCGGGCCATGATCCGTGGGAACGATCTCGTCGAGCTCGATTCCGCGCGGCTTGCCGCGGATCGCGGGTTGAGCTTACCTGCCGCGAGCTGAGATTTTCTGCGGCAGACGGCCATGGCGCTCGACAAGATCGCGCTCGACACGCTGTTCCGGGAGGCGCGCAACCGATGTGCCTTCCTCGACGAGGCGATCCCGGAGGCGACGCTCCGCGCGGTCTATGATCTGATGAAGCGGGGGCCGACCAGCGCCAATTCCTGTCCGGCGCGGATCGTCTTCGTCACCTCCGAGCCCGGCAAGGCGGCGCTGCGGCCGTCGGTCGACCCCGAGGTTCTGGGCGCGACGCTGCAGGCGCCGGTGACCGCGATCGTGGCCTATGACTCGGCCTTCCACGAGCATCTGCCGAAGCTGCTGCCGGACGAGCCGGAGATGGCGATCCGCTTCGCCGCCCGGCCCGAGCTGGCGCAGGAGACGGCGCATCGCGACGCGGCGATGCAGGCGGCCTATCTGATCATGGCGGCGCGCGGCCTCGGCCTCGGCTGCTGGCTGGTGGGCGAGTTCGACCGCGGCAAGGTCGACGCCGCCTTCCTCTCCGGCACCCGCTGGCGCTCCAGCCTCCTGGTCGATATCGGCTATGTCGACCGCAGCAAGGAATTCCCCCGCCGCCCGCGCCTGGCCTTCGAGGAAGCCTGCCGGATCGTGTGAGCGTCAGGGCGGCCACCGGCGGGCGCCCTGTAAGATGCGCAGCAATTCCACGGTGCGGCCGATACGGTAGACGACGATGTAGGGAGTGCCGGCGACGACCAATTCGCGGGTCTCGGGGACACGGCCCGCGCGCCCGGATCGGGGATGGTCGACCAGCCGCTCGACCCGCCTTTCGATGGTATCCCACATCGCCAACGCCGCGGCCGGATTGCTCTGGGCGATGTATTCGGCGATGCCGGTGAGGTCGGCACGATAGTCGTCGCTGCGATGCAGCCGCATTCCAGCTCAGCGCGGCCGCTCGGCGATGGATCGCAGTAGCTCGGCCCGCCGGGCTTCGGCGATACGCCGCCACTCTTCCTCCTCGATCAACCGGACCGAGCCGTCGGCGATGCCGTCCAGGGTCTTCTGCACCTCGGCACGGAACCAGCGGTCATGCTCGGCCGCTTCATGGGCGCGCCGCTGCCGTTCCGCTGTATCGGGACGGCTGCGATCGACCGCGCCGGGATCGTGTGCTGTTGCATCGACGTCGAAGCGGGCCATGCCGAGGGTGTCCCGGACATAGGCCGCGGCGGTATTCAGGTTGCGCCACAGCCGGGGGCGCCGCGACCGCTGCGCGGCGATCACACGCTCCGTGCTGCCGTAGCGGATGCGGACGGCCCAGCCGCCCGGCCGCCCAAGGATGGTCGCGGCCTGGATAGCCTGGCCCTCGGCGAGGCGTTCCGCCGTCCTTCCATCGACGATGTCCGGCAGGGCCGCGGTGCTTCCCATCGCTGGTTTGCTCCAGATCAGAAGTTCGATGCAGAAATATCTAATAATTCTGCAAAGCCGTCCAGCCCTTCGCCGTTGGGAGTGGTGAGCATAGCCCTCGGGCGGTAGATGGTGTGCTCGGCGGGTTCGCCTGGAGTTTAAGAGCACCATGATGGATCCGAGGGCAGCAGCGAATGATGGGTCGGCCGCACCGCCACGCGGTATGGGAGCCGGCGCATGATCGTGCTCGGCCTCGATGCGGCCGGCGCCGGCTGCGGCGTGGCGGTGCGGCGCGACGGGCGGCTGCTGGCCGCGCGGACCGAGGCGATGGCCCAGGGCCATGCCGTGCGGCTGATGCCGCTGGTGCTGGAGGTACTGGCCGAGGCCGGGATCGCGCCCGGCGAGATCGATCTGTTCGGCGTCACCACCGGCCCCGGCTCCTTCACCGGGCTGCGCGTCGGCCTTGCCGCGGTTGGCGGCCTGGCGCTCGGCGCCGGCAAGACGATCGTCGGCATTCCCAGCCTCGACGCCGTGCTGGCCGATCTCGGCCCGGTCGCCGCGGGCACCGTCCTGGTGGCGCTGGACGGCCGCCGGGCCGAGCCCTTCGCCCGGCTGTTCGACGCCGCCGGCATCCCGCTCAGCAAGCCGCTGTGCCTGCCCGCGGCCGATCTCGTCGCGCTGATCCCATCCGGCCCCCTGACCCTGGCGGGCGACGGCGCCCATCTGGTGCTGCCGGCCCTGGCCGGGCGGACGGATGTCCGCCGCGCCGGTCCTGCCGCGATCGACCCGGCCACCGTGGCCCGGCTGGCTGAAGAACGGGCCGGCGAGGCGCGCGAGGGCCCGCCGCCGCCGCTCTATGTCCGCCCGCCCGACGCGGTGCCGCTGGCCGAGCGGGCGCCGAAGCCGTGACGCGCATCGTCGAGGCCGGCCCGGCCGCGGCGGCGGTGCTGTCGGCCCTCTACGAATCCGCCTTCGGCGAGGCCTGGGCGCCGGACCAGCTGGCGCAGCTGCTGGCCGGCCCCGGCGTGTTCGCGCTGATCGCCCTGGACGACGCCGGGGCGCCGGTCGGCTACGCCCTCGGCCGGGTGGCGGCGGACGAGGCAGAGCTGCTGTCGATCGCGCTCTTGCCGGGCCGGCGGCGCAGGGGCGGCGGGCGCCGGCTGCTCGACGCGCTGATCGGCCGCTGCGTGGCGGCCGGCGCCGGGGCGCTGTTCCTCGAGGTGGCGACCGACAATGCGGCGGCGCTGGCGCTCTACCGCGGCGCCGGCTTCCACGAGGCGGGTCGCCGCAGGGGCTACTACAAGGTCGGCGCCGCCATGGTCGACGCCATCGTCATGAAGCGGACGCTATGTTAAGTACTTAAGAAACTACCGTTTGTCCGGAGAATCTTCCATGGTAGCCCCTCTCGGGAGTCCCGAGAGTCTGCTCAAATATGAGCTGACAAAATCTCATACCTGATCGCAGGCGAATTGGGAGAAGGCCGTGATTGACAACTTCGAGTCTTATCCTGCCTTCAAATCCCGCGTGAATCGTAGGAGCTGTCATATGAACAGCTAGGCCGAGACGAGCTAGTGAACTTTTGCCCTCTACTCGTGCTGCTAACCTGGCGTCATATTTTAAGTTCACATATTCTACAGTCCAAGCGAGAACTAAATAATTTGGTTTTAAAAGATATCCATTTTCATCTATAGTTCTCTGGATCGTTAATTCCTTTAGAACAGCTTCTCCATTAAAATCGGCACTTGCCGGGTCCACTGAAGTTTCAATTCCAGCAGTCTTCGGTTTGAATTCACTAATGATGGGATCTAGTGTTAGGTCAACGCTAGTAGAACTGAAAGCATTCTCCAGCGGAGGAGGGTCGATCATTATCGATCCTCTGGAAATCGCTATTTTTATTTTCACGGTCCGTTAGAATCACGCCACTGCTTCTTGATTAACAATTGTGTCAGACGAAACCCACACACGCCAGAGGCCGCGCAACGTCTCCCTGGGCAACTCAATCAGCAAACGATTCTTCTCTTTACCAATGGGATACCCAACACCCAAGGTGTCATTCTTAATTGAGCGCTGATCCACAATCAACTCCTCCCGATGGCCGTCCGCGGTGGTCAGCGCAACAACCAACTCGCTCGGATGCTGCCCTTGCCGAATCGTCTCGACCTTAACCCGCATCATAGTTGTGGTCCTTTCGAGGAGAACAAAAAATGAACATATATCAACTATAATACTCCTCATGAAGAGGCAAATCAAATTTTTTGTTAGGAATATCAAAGGGTTACCTAACCCATTGAAACGACTCGGCATTCTGGTCTCATATCCGGTTTTGTTCCCTAGCTAAGTCCCCACCAAGGCCCTGGGGTCGACGCCATCGTCATAAAGCGGGAGTTGGCCGGCGCGGGCTAAGAGACCGTTATTGCCGCACCGGCCGTTCCACGGTTCCGAGTGCCTCGGCCAGCGAGCGGGTGGCGCTGCCGCGCGGGCGCGGCTTCTGCTGGCTGTCATGCGGCGCCCAGCCGGCCAGGAACAGCACCTCGAAGCTGGCCGGGATGCGGCCGTCCGGCTCGGCGAAGCGCTCGGCATAGCGGGCGGCGACGGTCGGCCAGAAGGCGCGCGGCGGCGGCGCCGGGTTGCGGTTCAGCCCGGCATTGGTCTCGCCCATGCCGCGCAGATCGGCGAACAGGCGAAAGGCGTCCTCATAGGCCACCCTCACCGTCTCGGCATCGGCCACTGGCAGGGCGAAGCCGGCGCGCTGCAAGAGGCCGGCGGCGTCGCGCAGATCGGCGAAGGGCGACAGGCGCGCGCTGGCGCCGCCGATCAGCTCGGTCTCCGCCTCGACCAGGGCGGTGCGCAGCTCGGCCAGCGTGCCGGCGCCCAGCATCGCCGCCAGGAACAGCCCGTCCGGCCGCAGCACCCGGCGGATCTGCAAGAGCGCGCCCGGCAGGTCGTTGACCCAGTGCAGCGACAGGGTGCTCAGCACCAGGTCCAGCGTGCCCTCGCCGAAGGGCAGCAGCTCCTCGTCGCAGGCCAGGGTCGGCCGGCCGTTCGCGGCGGCGCGACGGGCCAGGGCCGGGGACAGGTCGGCCTGGACCAGCGTGTCGATCCGGTCCGTCCCCGCCAGCGCCCGGGCCACGGCGCCGTCATGGCAGCCGAGGTCGAGCGCCACCGGGAAGCGGCGGGTGACGTCGAGCAGCCGGTCGGCCAGCATCGCCGCCACATGCTCGAACAGGAAGCCGTGCCCTGCCAGGCCCGGCGCCGCGCGGTCGCGCCGCCGGCGCACCAGCGCCCGGTCGAACACCATCATGTCGTCGGACTGCGTCATGGCGCGCACTATAGGGGTTGCCGATGGCCGTCGCACCGGCCTTTGCTGACGCGAAGGACGACAGCGAAGGACCGGATCATGACCGCAGCGGACCAGCCGGTGGCGCTGGTGACGGGATCGACCTCAGGGATCGGCGCGGCCGTCGCCCGGCGGCTGGCCGCCGAAGGCTGGGCCGTGGCGCTGCATTCGCGCGCCTCGATCGCGGCCGGCGAGGCGTTGGCGGCGGCGCTCGGCGGCGGCGCCGGCTACACCGCCGCGGATCTGGCGACCGATGACGGGCCGCCGGCCCTGGTGCGGGCGGTGCTGGCGCGGCACGGCCGGATCGACGCGCTGGTCAACAGCGCCGGCATCACCGCCACGGTGCCGCACTCCGACCTCAAAGGGGCGACGCCCGAGCTCTGGCGCCGGCTGCACCAGGTCAACGTCATTGCGCCCTGGCTGCTGGTGGCCGAGGCCGAGGACGCGCTGCGGCGGTCGGCGGCGGTGCGGGGCCGGCCGGCGGCGGTGGTCAATATCGGCTCCCATGCCGGCGCCCGGCCGCGCGGCGCCTCGGTGCCCTATGCCGCCTCCAAGGCGGCGCTGCATCATGTCACCCGCCTGCTGGCCAAGTCGCTGGCGCCGGCGATCCGGGTCAACGCCGTCGCCCCCGGGCTGGTCGACACGCCGATGACCGCGACCTGGACCGAGGCGCAGCGCCTCTGGGCCACCACGGCGCCGCTGCGGCGCCCGGCGCAGCCGGCGGATGTGGCGGAGATCGTCTTCGCCCTGATCCGCTCGGACTACGTGACCGGCGAGATCGTGATGCTGGATGGCGGCCTCAGCCTGACCTGACCGGCTGCCCCAGACAGGGATTGGGAACCGGCCGCAGTCGTGGAATACTCCCTTATGCATATTTGATCCGATTTGCGAGGGAGAGGATGCGGCGGACCGGCTGGTGGGCCCTGCTTTTGTGCGGCGCGGTCGGCGCCGGCCTGCTGTTCGCGGTCTCCGACGCGGTGTGGTCGGATTCGTCGCCGCCGGCCGGGGCGGCCCCCGCTGCCGGGGCGGCCCCCGTCGTCGCGAGCCAGGATGCGGCCAGCCGCCCCGCCGAACCCGCCGTCCGATCGGACTCGCCGCCGCCGGCCGGCGCGGCCCTTGTCCTCGTCAGCCAGGCTGCGGCCGTCCGTCCCGCCGAACCCGCCATCCGCGCCAAGCGGTTCATGGTGGCGGCCGGCGATCCGGTGGCGGCCTGGGCCGGCTACGACGTGCTGGCGGAGAACGGCACCGCGGTCGACGCCATGATCGCGGTGCAGCTGGTGCTCAACCTGGTCGAGCCGCAGTCGGGCGGCATCGGCGGCGGGGCGCTGCTGCTGCATTTCGACGGGCGGTCGGGCCGGCTGACCTCGCTCGACGGGCTGGAGACCGCGCCGCGGGATGCCGATGGCAGCATGTTCCTCGGCCCGGACGGCCAGCCGATGTCGTTTGCCGCCGCGACCGCCGGCGGCCGCTCGGTCGGCGCCCCCGGCACGCTGCGGCTGCTGCTCGAGGCGCACAAGCGCTGGGGCCGGCTGCCGCTGGCCCGGCTGTTCCGGCCGGCGCTCGACCTGGCCGAGAAGGGCTTCACCGTGTCGCCGCAGCTGGCCGGCCTCCTGACCGGCGACACGGCGGAGCGGCTGAAGCGGGATCCCAGGGCGCGCGACTATTTCTTTCCCGGCGGCCAGGCGCTGCAGGCCGGCCAGACCCTGCGCAACCCGGCCTTCGTCGACACTCTGCGCTTCATCCTCAGCGATGGCGACGCACCCTTCTATCTCGGCCCGATCGGCGCCGACATCGTCGCCGCGGCCCAGGGCGCGTCCGGCGATGCCGGCCGGCTGGCGCCGATCGACCTGGTGGTCTACCGGGTGGTCGAACGCCAGCCCGTCTGCGTCCCCTACCGCGCCTGGCGGGTCTGCGGCATGGGGCCGCCGAGCGCCGGCGGTATCGGGGTCGGCCAGATCCTCGGCATGCTCGAGCACGTGAAGATGCCCACGATCGACCCCGGCGCGGGCGATGCCTGGCACCTGTTCGCCGAAGCCGGCAAGCTGGCCACGGCCGATCGCGACCGCTATGTCGCCGATCCGGATTTCGTCCTGGTCCCGACAACGAGCCTGATCGACAGCAGCTACACGACCGCGCGGGCGCGGATGATCTTGGCCGACCGGGCGGCGCCCGTGCCGGCCCCGCCGGGCAACCCGCCGCGGCGCGTGGGACAGGAGCGGAGCGTCAATTCCTCGTCCGAGCCGTCCAACACCAGCCATGTCTCCATCGTCGACGCCGATGGCAGCGTGGTGTCGCTGACCAGCTCGATCGAGGGCGCCTTCGGCTCGCATCTGATGGTGCGCGGCTTCCTGCTCAACAACGGGCTGGCCGACTTCTCCTTCATGCCCTATGCGGGCGGCCGCTCGGTGGCGAACCGGGTCGAGCCCGGCAAGCGGCCGCGCAGCTCGATGGCCCCGACCATCGTGCTGGACCGGGCCGGCCGGCCGGTGCTGGTGATCGGGTCGCCCGGCGGCGCCCGTATCATCCCCTATGTCGCCCAGGCTATCATCGGCGTGCTGGACTGGGGGCTGGACGTGCAGCAGGCGATCGATCTGGGCCATGTGGTCAACCTCAACGGCCGGACCGAGCTGGAGGCGGGCACGGCCGCCGAAGGGCTGAAGGACGTCCTGGCGGCGCGCGGCCACGACGTGGTGGTGATGGAGCAGCCCAGCGGGCTGCAGGGCATCCAGATCGGCCCGGACGGGCTGGTCGGCGGCTCCGATCCGCGGCGCGGGGGCGTCGCCGTCGGCCGGTAGGTGGCTGCGATGCGCCCGGACCTCTCCCCCTGGCTCGGCCGCGCCGGCACCGCCCTGCTCGACGCCGTGCTGCCGCAGCGCTGCCTGTCCTGCGGCGCCGAGATCGTGGCGCCGGGGGCGCTGTGCGCCGCCTGCTGGGGGCAGCTGGCCTTCCTCGGCCCGCCGCAATGCCGGCGCTGCGGCCTGCCCTTCGACCATGCGGCGGCGGAAGGCGCGGGCGACGACCCGGTCTGCGGCAACTGCCTTGCCTTTCCGCCGCTGTGGGACCGGGCCCGCGCCGCCTTCCTCTACGACGATCTCAGCCGCAAGCTGATCCTGGCCTTCAAGCATGGCGACCAGACCCATGCGGCGCCGGCCTTCGGCCGCATGCTGCAGCGGGCGGCGGCGCCGTTCCTGGCCGAGGCCGACGTGATCGCGCCGGTGCCGCTGCACCGCTGGCGCCTGCTGCGCCGGCGCTACAACCAGGCGGCGCTGCTGGCGCTCGCGCTCGGCCGCGAAGCCGGCCGGCCGGTGGCGCCCGACCTGCTGGTGCGGCGCCGGCCGACGCCCAGCCAGGGCGGCCAGGACCGCCGGGCGCGCCGCCGCAACGTCGCCGGCGCCTTCGCGGTGCGGCCGGGCCGCGAGGGGCTGGTCGAGGGCCGCCGTGTCCTGCTGGTCGACGACGTGCTGACCACCGGCGCCACCATCGACGAATGCGCCCGGGCGCTGCGGCGCAAAGGCGCGGTCGGGGTCGACGTCGTCACCCTGGCCCGGGTGCCGCTGCCGGGAAGCTGAGGCGCGCCCAGGACATGGGCGCCATTCGCCGGACGCAGACCCCTGGCATCGTCAGGCGAATGACCTCATATTCGAGGAACTCTTCGGAGGATCTGCATGCCATCCGTCACCGTCTACTCCAGCCCGTTCTGCCCCTATTGCTACATGGCCAAGAAGCTGCTGACCCAGAAGGGCGTCGGCTTCGAGGAGGTCGATGTGGTGGCCGAGCCGTCGCGGCGGGACGAAATGCGGCAGCGCGCCAATGGCCGCAACACCGTGCCGCAGATCTTCATCGGCGCCACCCATGTCGGCGGCAATGACGACCTCCAGGCGCTGGAGCGCGCCGGCAGGCTCGATCCGCTGCTGGCCGAATCCGCACCGGCCTGATCCTTTCCCGGGGCGACAGCATGACCCGCTTCACCGCCGCCTGCGTCCAGCTCAATGTCGGCACCGAGATCGAGCCGAACCTGCAGATGGCGGGGGCACTGATCCGGCAGGCCCGCGACGCCGGGGCGACGCTGATCGCCACGCCCGAGAACACCGGCTTCATCGTCCAGGGCCGCGAGGCCGTGCTCGCGCGCGCCCTGCCGGAGGAGCGGCATCCCGGCCTGCCCTACTTCGCCGAGCTGGCGCGCGAGACCGGGGCGACGCTGCTGATCGGGTCGCTGTCGATCGGGCTTCCTGATGGCAAAGCCGCCAACCGCTCCTACCTGTTCGCGCCGTCGGGCGAGATCCTGGCGCGCTACGACAAGATCCACATGTTCGACGTCGACCTGGCCGGCGGCGAGCGCTACCGCGAGAGCGCCACCTTCGGGCCGGGCGACCAGGCGGTGGTGGCGCCGCTGCCCACCGGCGGCGTGCTGGGCCTGACCGTCTGCTACGACCTGCGCTTCGCCTATCTGTACCGGGCTCTGGCCCAGGCCGGGGCCGACATCCTCAGCGTGCCGGCCGCCTTCACCCGCAAGACCGGCCAGGCGCATTGGCACGTGCTGCAGCGCGCCCGGGCGATCGAGACCGGCAGCTTCGTCATCGCCCCGGCCCAGACCGGCACCCACGACCAGGGCCGCCAGACCTATGGCCACTCGCTGATCGTGGCGCCCTGGGGCGAGATCCTGGCCGATGCCGGCGAGGAGGTCGGCATCGTCACCGCCGAGATCGACCTGGCGCGGGTGGAGGAGGCGCGCAACGCCGTGCCGGCGCTGCGCCACGACCGCCGCGTCGTCCCACCCGGCCCGCCGCTGCGCGCGGCCGGGGAATAGCCCGCGGAGCATGGCGCTCGAGCGCTACGCGGTGCTCAAGGGGCGCCCGACCGACCGCCGCCTCGCCGCCGAGGGTTCGACCCATTACCAGATCCGCGTCGACGACGGCGGCCGCGACCACCGGGCGGCGGTCAATGTCCAGGGCTCGGCCTGGCCGTCGCTGGTGGAATATGTGCTCGACCCCGATTTCGACCATCCGGTGACCGTGCGGCTGGCGGCGCTGCCGCCGGGCCTGACCGCGATCCCCAGAGGGCAGGGGCTGGACTATGTCCGCGACGGGCTGTTCGACCGCTCCCATATGCGGCCGCTGCCGGCCACCCGGCCGGGGCCGGACAACGACCTGAACGAGAAGATCGACCGCATCGTCGCCCGGGCGATCAATCAGCCGGACGCCATGCTCTACGCCTTCGGCGAGCCCTTCGGGCCGGACCCGGTGGCCGATCACGGCTTCGGCTTCGCCCCGTCGCGCGGCATGCACAACATCCACATGAACCAGGGCAGCCCGGAGGAGCGGTTCCGCGGCGACAACGCCGTCGGCCAGGACGGCGCCCTGCTGATCGCCTTCCCGCAGGGGCGCTGGGCCGCCCTGTTCCTGAAATTCCAGTCCCAGGCCTGGCACACCGACGACGCCACCGGCCATCCCCGCCAGCCGGTGCAGGCGCGGCGGCGGCGGATGCAGGCCTGACCCTCGGCGGCACGCCGGGTTGCCCGACAGCCGCGGCTGCCGTATGGTGCGCGGCCGACCGATCCCAGGAGAGCAAGATGACGACGTTCATGTCCCAGCAGAAAGGAGTTCCCGCCCCTCGCAAGGACATGACGCTTCATGTTGTCCCGAATTCGGAGGTCGCCGGCGCCTCGAGACGCCGCACCTAGCCGCCTCGCTCTCCGACCGCGCAGCCCGGCTGCCGCGGTCGACGCTTCCAGCGTCCAGCCCGCTTCCCCGCCGACCTCACGCGACGTGCCGCGCGCCGTGGCCCGGGCGCGGCTGCGCAAGTTCCTGTCCGCCTACCGGCCGCACCTCCCGCTGCTGGCGGCCGATCTGTTCTGCGCCGTCGTCGTCTCCGCCACGGCGCTGATCCTGCCGCTCGGCGCCAACATCGTCACCAAGCGGCTGACCGGCCTGGGCGACGTCCCCGGGGCGCTCGGCGAGGTCTATGTCCTCGGCGCGGCCATGCTCGCCGTGGTCCTGCTGCAGGCACTCAGCAACCTGTTCGTCGACTATCAGGGCCATATCATGGGCGCGAAGATGGAAAGCGCCCTGCGCCGCGAGCTGTTCGGGCATCTGCAGAAGCTGTCCTTCAGCTTCTACGACCGCGAGCGCACCGGCCAGCTGATGAGCCGGATCACCAACGACCTGTTCTACCTGGGCGAGCTGTACCATCACGGACCCGAGGACTTGGCGATCGCGGTGCTGAAATTCGCCGGGGCGATCGCCATCCTCGCCTGGCTCGACCTGCCGCTCGCGCTGATGATCCTGGCGGTGCTGCCCTTCGCCGTCGCCTATGCGCTGCACTTCAACCGCCGCATGAACCGGGCGCTCCTGCTCAGCAAGCAGCGGATCGCGGCGGTCAATGAGCGGGTGGAGGATTCGCTGGCCGGCATCCGTGTGGTGCAGTCCTTCGCCAACGAGGCGGTCGAGAATCGCCGCTTCGAGGCGCAGAACGCCGCCTTCCTGGACAGCCGCCGCGCCGGCTACCGCAGCGAGGCCTTCTTCTCGATGGGGACGGAGACCTTCCCGCAGCTGATCACGGTGGTCATCATCGTCGCCGGCGCGGTCCGGGTCGCCCAGGGGCAGCTCGCCGTCGCCGACATGCTGACCTTCCTGCTGTGCGTCGCGGCGCTGGTCGACCCGGTGAAGCGGCTGGCGAACCTGGCCCGGCTCTGGCAGGAGGGCTACACCGGCTTTACCCGGATGATGGAGATCCTGGAGGTCGAGCCGGACATCCGCGACCGGCCCGGCGCCGTCGACCTGGCCCGGCCGCGCGGCGCGATCAGCTTCCGGGACGTAGGCTTCCGCTACGAGGACGACCGGCCGCATGTGTTCCGCGACCTGTCGCTCGACATCCGGCCGGGCGAGTTCGTCGCCCTGGTCGGGGCCTCGGGTGCCGGCAAGAGCACGCTCTGCGCCCTGATCCCGCGCTTCTACGAGGCGACCGAGGGCCGGATCCTGATCGACGGCACCGACATCCGCGACGTCACCCTCGCGTCGCTGCGGCGCGCCGTCGGCGTGGTGCAGCAGGACGTCTACCTGTTCGCCGGGACGGTGGCGGAGAACCTCCGCTACGGAAGGCCGGACGCGACCGAGGCGGAGATCGTGGCGGCCGCCCGGGCGGCCAATGCGCATGACTTCATCATGGCGCTGCCGGACGGCTACGACAGCGATGTCGGCCAGCGTGGCGTCAAGCTGTCCGGCGGGCAGAAGCAGCGCCTGACCATCGCCCGGGCCTTCCTGAAGGACCCGGCGGTGCTGATCTTCGACGAGGCCACCAGCGCGCTCGACAACGAGAGCGAGCGCGCGGTGCAGGAGGCGCTGCTGGACCTGGCGCGGGACCGCACCACGCTGGTGATCGCCCACCGGCTGTCGACGGTGCGCCACGCCGACCGCATCCTGGTCCTGACCGACCAGGGCATCGCCGAGCAGGGCACGCATGAGCAGCTGCTGGTCGCCGGCGGCGCCTATGCCGCCCTCTACCGGGTGCAGGCCAGCTTCTGAAAGGTGCCACCGCCGAACGCTCCACCGGCGCGGGGTCCGCTGCCGCGGACTCCGCGCCGGTGGATAGGATAGTCCTCCAGGGCCGATCGAGCATTAGACGTTCGGATGACGCCACGGACGGCAGTCACGGCGCAAGCTGACGCTGCCGCAAGCGGGGACGCCCCACGGGGCGGCGGGACACAGCGGAGAGGAGAATGGTCATGGTGTGGATTAACGGAACCGACCAAGCCGACTGGCTGGCGGGCACGTCCGAGGACGATGTCATCTGGGGTTACGGCGGCGGCGATATTCTCTCTGGCTTTGGCGGGAATGATGTTCTGTTCGGCCAGATTGGCGACGACCGGCTCTATGGTGGCGCCGGAAACGACCGGCTGTTCGGCTACGTTGACGGCCTCGATCCCGCCGACCCCAACGTTCCCGACGGCGGCAGCGACTTCCTGGACGGTGGGACCGGATACGACAACCTGTTCGGCGGCTTCGGGGACGACACCTACCGCCTGGAGGATGTCTCGATCCTCGGGGATGGCCAATGGGTCATGTACCATTGGGCGTTCGACGAGGTGGTCGAGGGGGCGGGCGAGGGCACGGACACCATCCAGGTCTCCTCGGAGACCGGCTTCAAATCCGGCTACTTCCTGCCGGCCAATGTCGAGAACGGGCTGGTCCTGGGCGGCCAGGCCTTCACCCTCCTGGGCAATGAATCCGCCAATGTGCTGACCGGCGGCACCGGCGCCGATCGTCTCTTGGGCGAGGCCGGCGACGATCGGCTGAACGGGAGCGCCGGCTATGACACGCTCGAAGGCGGCGCCGGCAACGACGTCTACTCGCTGCTCGACGTCAACGTCATCGGGGATGGCCAATGGGTGATGTACCATTGGTCCTTCGACGCCGTGTCCGAAGGCGCCGGCGCCGGCCTCGACACCGTGCAGGTCTCCGCGGATTCCGGCCTGCTCACCAGCTACACCTTGCCGGTCAATGTCGAGACCGGTGTCGTCACCGGCGTCCAGGCTTTCCGGCTGTCGGGCAACGCCGCGGCCAATCAGCTCACCGGCAACGCTGCCGCCAACACCCTCGAGGGTCTGGGCGGCAAGGACACGCTCACCGGCGGCGCCGGTGCCGACCGCTTCGTCTTCACCGTCCCGTCCGACAGCGTCCTCAACGCGAATGCCGATGTGATCACCGACTTCAGCCGCGCCCAGGGCGATCGCATCGACCTGTCGCAGATCGATGCGAACCGGGCGGCCGCCGGCGACCAGGCCTTCACCTTCATCGGCACGGGCCTCTACACCGGGGTCGCCGGCCAGCTGCGCCTGTCCTTCGGCGCCCCGGGCCTTTCCGTTGTCGCCGGCGACGTCGACGGCGACGGCGTGTCCGACTTCCACATCCGGCTGACCGGGCAGATCGCGCTCACGGCCGGCGACTTCGGCCTTTGACGGGTGCGGCGGGGCTGCGGCCCCGGCCTCACCTCACCACAGAAACGGCACCAGCCGGGCGGTGGCGCGGCTGTAGGCGGCATAGGCCGGGCCGAAGGCGTCGGCCATGAAGCGCTCCTCGATCACGATCTTGCGCAGGAAGGCGGCGGCCATCAGCGCCAGGGCCAGCACGGCGCTCCACCTGTCGATGGCGACGACGGTGCCGACCGCGGCCAGCAGCAGGCCGGTGTAGATCGGGTGCCGCACCAGGGCATAGGGGCCGCTGCGCACCAGCTCGTGGTCCTGCTTCAGCGTCACCGTGCCGCTCCAGTTGCCGGCCAGGTGCAGCCGGGCCCAGACGGCGAAGCCGAGGCCGGCCGCGACCAGCAGGGCGCCGGCGATGTCGAAGCCGGGCTGGTATGCCAGGATCGGCGCGCCCAGGGCCGGGCCGGCCATCCCCGGCCGGATGAACAGCACCACGGCCAGGACCAGCGGCAGGATGTGCGACAGGCGCGAGGCCACGGATTCGGTGCGCCGGGTCGGCTTGGTGCCGAAGGCGGCAAGGTGCCAGTAGATCCACCAGGCCACCCATAGACCGATGATGACGAACGCCATTGCGTCCTCCGCCGTCATCCCCCTGCCCCGGCCATGCTAGCGGGGCGGCGCGGGCCGGTCGAGCGGGCGGGATGCCGCCCTTCCGACCCGCCCGGGACCCGGAAAAGCCGCGATCCGCCGCCATCCTCGGGCGTGGGCCCGTCGTTGCCGCACCATCCGGGCCGGCATTGTCGATGGGAGGGATGAATGGAGATTCGATGGATTCGGCACGGCCTCGCCCCGCTCCTGGCCGTGCTGCTGTTGCTGAGCTTCGGCACCGCCCTGGCCCAGCGCCAGAACCTCTACGATGGTTCGGGCCGCTACCTCGGCTATCAGGAGCGCAGCGGCAACCGCCTGAACCGCTACGATGCGGATGGCCGCTATCTCGGCTATGAGGAGCAAAGCGGCGGCCGGATCCAACGCTACGACGCGGGCGGCACCTATCTCGGCTACCGCGAGGACCAGCCCGGCGGCCGCGAGGTGCAGTATGACGGCTCGGGCCGCTACCTCGGCTATGAGGAGCGCAGCGGCAGCGGTCGCGTAAACCGCTATGATTCGGATGGCCGCTATCTGGGCTACGAAGAGCGCAGCGGCAACCGCATCAACCGCTACGATGCCGACGGGCGCTACCTCGGCTACCGCGACGACTGAACGGCCTAGAGGCCCAGCGCCGCGATCCGGCGCCGCAGCGCCTCCAGCCCGTGGTCGCGGATGCCGAGCGCCAGCAGATGGTCGTGGGTCGAGCGGAAATACTCCTGGCAGCTGCCAAGCTGGCCGCAGGCCCGGGCCAGCACCCGCGCCGTCTCCTCCTCGCTCAGCCGGCCGGCATAGCGCGGCTGGGTGCGGTTGATGGTGAAGGCGATCGCCCGTACCGGGCCCTCCGGCGTCGCCGCCGTGACCCAGCGCGGGGTGTAGGACGCGGTCACCATCTCGCGCCGCCAGATCAGGTCCAGCTCCTCCTCCACCGCCGCGGCGGCGATGCGGAACACCACGCCGCGGCAGGTGCCGCCGCGGTCGAGGCCCAGCACCAGCCCCGGCCGGTCCGGCGTGCCGCGGCCCAGCGCGGTCCACAGGCAGAAACGGCGGTGCCAGCCATGGATCAGCCCGGTGCGCCGCTCGACGAAGTGGAAGGCCGGGTTCCAGATCAGCGAGCCATAGGCGAACACCCAGACGTCGCCGCCGGCGGCCTGCTCCGCCGCCAGCGTCGCCCGGCGCGATTCGGCCAGCGCCTCGAAGGACAGCACCTCCGCGGTCGGGTCGCCGACCGCGATCATGCGCTGCAGCACGCCGCTCTTCAGCGATTCACGGGTGATGGCGGTCGGCTCGGCGACCGTCGGCACTTCGCTCACGGCGTCTCCCACCGGCCGGTGTGGGCGGAGCGGAAGACCGCGTCGATGACCTGCATGTTGGCCAGGGTGTTCTCCAGCGGCACCGGCTGCTCGCCGCCCTTCAGGATCGCCTCGGCGAAGGCGGCGGCGGCGACGCCGTACTGGTCGCAGGCCGGGATCTCGATCGGCTTGATGCCGTCGCCGACCAGGCTGGACCCGTCGTCCAGCAGCAGCCGGCAGGGCCGGTCGCTCGGGGCGTTGAACGGGATCTCCACCTCGATCCGCCCCTTGGTGCCCAGGAACTGCATGCGCTGGTAGCCGGGAAGCTGGGTCGAATAGACGAAGCTGGCCTGGATCCCGTCATAGTCCAAGAGGATGCTGCCCAGCCGGTCGACTTTGAACACCGGGTCGCGGTCCAGCAGCGACACCACCCGGCGCGGCTCGCGACCGGTGATGAAGCGCGAGGTGGTGATCGGATAGCAGCCGATGTCCAGGAGGCCGCCGCCGCCGATGTCGGCCTTGTTGCGGATGTTGTTGGGGTCGATGTTGCGATAGGTGAAGGTGCCGGTGACGGCGCGCAGCTCGCCGATCGCGCCCTCCTGCACCAGCTCGCGCAGCTTCAGCCATTGCGGGTGGGTGCGCACCATGAAGGCTTCCTGGATGCGCCGGCCGCTCTTGTCGCGCGCCGCGATCAGCCGCCGCGCCTCCTCGGCGTTCAGCCCGATCGGCTTCTCGCACAGCACATGCTTGCCGGCCTCGGCCGCCTTGATGGTCCATTCGACATGCAGGTGGTTCGGCAGCGGGATGTAGACCGCGTCGATCTCCGGGTCGGCCAGCAGCGCCTCGTAGCTGTCATAGGCCACCGGCAGCCCGTATTTCGCCGCCGCGGCCGCGGATTTCTCCGCCGAGCGCGAGGCGATCGCCTTGACCCGGCAGTGCCGGGCCGTGGTCATCGGCGGGACGACCTTGTCGTTGATCTTGGCGGCGCCCAGCACGCCCCAGACGATCGTTCCTTCGGCCACGCCTGTCTCCTTCGACTGCAAATGCCTGACGTTTTCGCAAATCCAGCCGATCCTACCGGCTCCCGATGCGGGTGAGGAGCGCTCAGGGCGCGGGCAGGGGATGCGGTTCGGGCGACCCGTCCAGCGCCGGCACCGGCGTCCGGTCGGCAACGGCGCAGATCCGCTGCACCACCGCGGCGCGGGGCGAGGCGACCTCGCCATGCTCATAGGCCACGACCTGCAGCCGCCCGGCCACCGCCTCCAAGAGCTCCCCGGCCTTGAGCAGATAGGCCGGGGTGGACGGTCGGCCGAAGCGCTGGTTGCCCTGGGCGAAGGTCTCGTAGATCAGCACCCCGCCGGGGGCCAGCGCCTCGACGATCACCGGCAGCAGCGGCCGGTGCAGGTAGTTGGCGACGACGATGCCGGCGAAGCGGCGCCCGGCGAAGGGCCAGGGGCCGGCCTCGATGTCGGCCTGCACGATCTCGACCCCCTCCGCACCGGCCAGGTCCGCCACGCCCTGCAGCTCGATGTCGACGCCGGCCACGGCATGGCCGCGGGCCCGGAAATCTCGCAGATGGCGACCGCTGCCGCAGGCGAGATCGAGCACCGGAGCGGTCTTCGGCACCAGCGGCGCGAAGCGCGCGACCCATGCGGACACAGGGGGGATATGCGGCATCGGCGGGATGTGAGGCGTCATTTTCTTTGCGGCCCGGGACAGACCATCGTATGACAAAAGCGGAGCATGGAATGCGATGATCCTGTACGAATTGCGATGTGAGGGCGGCCACGGATTCGAGGCCTGGTTCCGCAACAGCGACACCTATGACGCGCAGGTCGCGGCGGGCGAGGTCAATTGCCCGATCTGCGGCAGCGGCTCGGTCGAGAAGGCGCTGATGGCGCCGGCGATCGCCAAGCGGTCATCGGCCAAGCGTTCGTCGGAAGACGGGCACCGGACCCACACCACCATGGCCGAGGCCCGCCGCGAGCTGGAGGGCCTGCGCCGCCGGATCGAGGAAAACTGCGAGTATGTCGGCGACCGCTTCGCCGAGGAAGCGCGCAAGATCCACCACGAAGAAACCGGGCACCGCGACATCTACGGCGAGGCGACCGAGGCCGAGGCGCGCGAGCTCGAGGAAGAAGGCATCGGCGTCGCCCGCATACCCTGGGTGTCGCGCACCGATTCCTGATCGCGCCGGCCGGTCCGGCCCGCCACCACCTTGATTTGATCGGAGCCGCGGTTTCTGCTCGCGTTCCGTGCGTCGTCTCTTGTCACCGCCTCTCCTTACGGGTTAGTGGGGTGTATGCTGGGGGCCGTCGGTTCATGCCGTCGAGTCTCCACGGCGTGCCCCTGATCCTATGGCGCGGGCTAATGAATATATGTCTTTTGTCCAATAATTACCGGACGATGTTCTTCGAGAGGATCGGGCGCGGCCTCGAGCGGAAGGGGGTTGGGATCTTCTGGATCGCGGCCAGCCGGCGGTGGGCGGATGCGCTGATCCAAAAGGGCTGGCGCCGCGACCGGATCCTCTGCCTCGCCGATTTCAAGGATGAATGGCGCGCGGCGCCGCCGGCGGACCCGGACGATGCCGGGCTGACCGAGCTCGAGGCCGGCGGGCTGGCCGCCAACGAAGTCGTGCTGATGGACCGGGAGCTGTGCAAGCGGCCCTATGGCAAGGCCTATCTGGTCGTGGCCACGCGGGAAATCTCGCGCTTCCTGCAGGCCCACGACATCCGGGCCGCGTTCGGCGAGCAGACCTGGGCCTTCGAGCTGGCCACGGCGCTGCTGTGCAAGGCCCAGGGGCGGGGCTATTTCGTCCCGGCCACGGTGCGGGTGCCGTCCGACCGCTTCGGCTTCTTCACCGACCACAGCCAGACCGGGATCTACGAGGTCCGCAAGCCGGACCGGTCGGACCGCGAGGCCGCCGACGCCATCCTCGAGGCGCTGCGCGGCCGCACCTACCGGCCCTACTACTTCCACATCAACAACAAGATCCGGTTCCTCCGCCGCCACTGGCTCGGCGAATCCGTGGTGCAGACCTTCTCCAAGGTGACGGACGGCGACGAGACCCTGCCGACCCTGGCGCACCGCTCGCGCTGGCGCTTCAGCCGGATCGTCAACACCTACCGGGTCCGCTGGCAGAAGCCGTTCGAGCGCGACGGCATCCCGGGCACGCGACCCTTCGTGCTGGTGACGATGCACATGCAGCCGGAGGCGTCGATCGACGTCGTCGTCCACCGCAAGGCGAACCAGATCGAGAATGTCCGGGCCCTGTCGCGGGTGATCCCGCATGGCTGGGAGATCTACGTCAAGGAGCACTCGAACGCGCTCGGCTTCCGCCCGCCGCGCTATTATGACGAGCTGCGGCGGATCCCGGGCGTCCGCCTGGTCGATCCCCATGCCGACACCTTCCGGCTGATGGAGGCGGCGAAGCTGGTGCTGTCGCCCTCCGGCACGGTCTGCCTCGAGGCCGGCCTGCTCGGCCTCAAGGCCGGGACTTTCGCGCCGATGTACTTCGCGCCGGTGATGTCGCCGGGCACGATCGACCTGTCGGCACTGACCCGCGCCGGCTTCGAGCGGCTGCTGCAGCGCGACGACCGCGACGGCCGGGTCGAGCCGGCCGCCTTCCTGGGCTGGCTCTACGCCCAGTCCTTCCCCGGCCGGGTCGGGGATCCGGTCCACGACCCCGGCAGCATGACCGAGGAGAACGTCGCGATCGTGGTCGATGGCTTCATGACGCTGCTCCGGACCGTCGAGGCGCGTCGGCAACTGGATGCGAGCGCGGCATGACCTTCGCCAGCGACCATCATCGCCTCAGCCCCGTGCCCAGCACCGCCGACATCGCGCCCGACCGCGAGCGCCCGACCGAGACCATCGCTCAGGAGCTGATCGGTTCGGCCTGGCGTCATAAATGGTTGGTCGCTTTTATCACGCTGGTGGTGATCGGCCTCGGCGTGGCCTGGATCGTGGTGGCGCCGACGCGCTTCACCTCGCGGCTCGTCGTCATGCCGACCGAGGCGTCGCAGCAGCTGTCCGACCTGCTGCGCAACGCCGGCTCCTCGGTGATCGCCAATTCCCTCACCAGCCTGACCGGTAACGAGCAGATCACCTATTTCGACCGCTTCTCCAAGCAGCTCACCTCGGTGAACACGGCGTCGGCGCTGAAGGAGCATGCCGGGCTGATCGAGAGCCTGATGAATCTGCGCTGGAACGACCAGAAGAAGTTCTGGGAGAGCGATTCGTTCCTGACCCCGGCCAAGGCTTATGTCGGCCTCGACACCGACGTCGACACCAGCGCCCAGGCGGTCGCCGAGTTCCTGCGCAAGAATCTCAACCAGGAGCAGGACCGGGATTCGCCGATCACCACCCTGTCGCTCGACGCCACCGACGCCGAGGTGGCGCGCCGGACCCTGGGCTATCTGCACCAGTACAGCGACGATCGGATCAAGCAGGCGATCTATCAGCAGACTCAGAGCAAGCTCGAATACCTGCAGCGGCGGCTGCAGAGCGTCACCGTCAACGACTATCGGCAGACCCTGATCGGCCTGATCCTGGACCAGGAGAAGATCCTGATGCTGATCCAGCCGAACCTGCCCTTCGCCGCCGAGGCGCTGGAACCGCCGGAGGTGCTGTCGGAGCCGACCTCGCCGAAGAAGGCCCGCATCCTAGCCGTGGCCGGGCTGCTCGGCCTCGCGCTCGGCACCTTCTTCGCCTATCGCCTCGACCGCAGGCGCCGGGGCTGAGGCCGGACGGCGTAGGCGGTCTGGCTGACCGGGCGGAGTTCGGCTCCGAGGGTCCGCTGCACCAGGTCGCGCAGCCCCTCCTCGAGCGACCATTTCGGGGTCCAGCCCAGCGCCGAGCGGATCTTGCTGGTGTCGGCGGAGAGCGACGGGCGGTCGAACTTGCGGAACTGCTTCTGGTCCTCGACCACCGGCCGGGGGTCGCCGACCAGGCGCCGGAGGATCTCGACCACGTCGCGCACCGGCGTCGGCACCGATGAGGCGACGTTGAACACCTCGAACCGGCCGGTGTCCTGGAACAGCGCGGCGATGGCGGCGTCGGCGATGTCGGCGATGTGGATGAAGTCGCGGGTGGCGCCGAGATAGCCCATGCGGATCTCCGGCTGCGACCGGTCGCGCATGCGCGCCAGGGCGTCGGGGATCAGATGCGGGTTGGTCTCGCCCGGGCCGAAGGCGTTGGCGAAGCGCAGGGCCACGCCGGACAGCCGGCCGTTGGTGCGGGTGGCATAGGCCAGCAGATCCTCGCCCAGCAGCTTCGACAGGCCGTAGGCGTTGACCGGGGCGGGCTGGTCGGTCTCGCGATGGACCCGGTCGACCGCGGCGTAGACATCCATGGTCGAGGCGAAGACGACCTTGCGCGCCGGGGTGCGCTCGAGCGCGCGCAGCACCAGCTCGGTGCCCCGGACATTGGTGGCGAAGGTTTCGTCCGGGTGGTTCATGCAATAGGGGATGAAATGGATCGCGGCGAAATGGACGGCGCCGTCCGGCTGGAACTCCTCGGCCACCTCCATCAGCTCGGCGCTGCTGCAGGTGCCGAGGTTGAGGCGCTTGAACACCGCCGCCTCGGGCAGCGAGCTCTCGAGGCCGAAGGACAGGTTGTCGACGGCCAGGATCTCGTGGCCGTCGCGCGCCAGGCGCCGGGTGATCTGGCTGCCGATGAATCCGGCCGCACCCGTGATCAGAATGCGCATGAATCCTGAACCTTCACCTTTGAAATTCCGGCCACGGCACGGCTCTCGATCCGTTCCGCGAGCGCCTGCCAATCCAGCTCGTCGGCGCGATCCAGCCCGCGCTGGGACAGTTCCTCCCATCGGTCGGCGGCGCTGATCAGCCCGCCGGTGAAGGCCTCGATCTCCGGCTCGGTGACGATGCCGCAGCCGTAATGGTCGACGACGTCGCTGGTGCCGTTCTCCGGGAAGCGCGCGGTCACCGTCGGCAGGCCGCTGGCCATGGCCTCGGCGACGACGCGGGGAAAGCCCTCGCGCCGGCTCGAGATCGCCAGCAGCCTGGCCCCGCCCAGCAGGTCGATCTTCTGCTGCTCGCTGACCGGGCCCAGGATCCGGATCTGCCCCGCGGCCGGCGAGGCCGCCGCATGGGCGCGCAGCGCCGGCAGCTCGGGGCCGTCCCCGGCGATCACCAGCGCGTCGCCGCCCAGCGGCCCGACCCGGTTGTGGCCGGCCGTCTTCAGCCGGGCGAAGGCGTCGATCAGGAAGGTCAGGTTCTTGTGCGCGGTGATGCGGCCGAGATACAGGATGTCGCGGCGCTCCGCGGCCGGCAGGCTGCGATAGGCGGACCGGCGGATGCCGCTCGGCAGGTAGAACACCGGCCGGCCGGAGACGGCGCCGATGCGGTCGCACACCGCCGGGCCGACGCCCATGTTCTGCCCGCTCAGGCGCGGCAGCATCCATTGCATGAGCCGGTAGAAGCGGGCGTCGCGCACCTCGCACCAGTCGACAACGGCGTGCTTCCGGGCGCTGCGCGGCGCGAAGGCGATATGGGCCAGGGGCCATTGGTTGAACAGGCTGAGGTCGAAGCTGCGCGCCTTGAGAACGCCTCGCACCCAGGTTGCATATTTTAGTATGGTGACCGGATTCCGAGGCAATACACGGGATTGCGGCCGGCGATAGTGCTCATCCACGGGAAAGCGATGGACTTCGATACCACCCAGAGTTTCCCGTTCCAGCAGATCTCGCCTGTGCGCGATGCAATATACCGAGACATCGTGGCCGCGTTCCCGAAAGACTTGCGCGAGTTCGGCAAAGCGAATTTCCTGCCCGCCAATGCTCGGAGGATACAATTCGGTGAAAATCCCGATATTCATCCCGGCCCACCAGCGGACGCGCACAATATAGCATGCGCTAATTTTATTGAACTCATTAGCAAGAATTAGATAACACAGGGTGGACTGGCGGCAAGAACAAAATTCCACGGCAGAGATGCCGTCAGCCTCCTTTCGGCGCCGCTTCGGACCGGCGCGGCCAGGCGTCGAGCCACAGCTGCTCGGCCAGCGCCTCGCGGAAATTATGCTGCGGGGCATAGCCGATCGTCTGTCGCGCCGCGTCGATGGCGTAGACCCGGTCGATCGTGGCCGGCAGCCGCCAGCCGAGCTGCCGGTAGGCGCCTTCGACGAAGGGGTGGTGCCGGCGCAGCGCCGGCAGCGGGTCCCGGCGCAGCTGCCCGCAATCCTCCGCCGTGAACGGGCTGGCGGCGGCGATGTTCAGCACTGCGGTCTCGCCGCCCGGCCGCTCCGCCGCCAGGAGATGGGCGGCCGCGACGTCCCGCGGGTCGACGCCGCGGTACAGCCGGTCGTTCACCGTCTCGTTCGGCGGTGCCGGGAAGAACCGGCCGCAGCGCAGGATCAGGCAGCCGTCCGGGAAGGATCCGGCGGCCGCCAGGACCAGGGCCTCGGCATCGCGCTTGCTCTCCTCATAGGGCGTCTCCGGCGCCGCCGGCAGGCTCTCGGTCACCCAGACCGCGGCGTCGGCATCGCGGATCGCGCCGCCATACAGCGCGGTGGTGCTGGTCAGCACCAGCCGCCGTATCCCGGCGTCGCGCGCCGCGGCGATCACCGCCTCGGTGCCGCCGACATTGATCCGCCGGATCTCCCCGGCCGCGGACGGCCCGGCCGGGCCGCCGTTCAGCCCGGCCGTGTGGATCACGGCGCGGGCGCCGCGGAAGGCCCGGCGCCGGGTGACCCCGTCGAGGATGTCGGCGCGGTGGGTTACGGTCGGCGCCTCGGCCCGGTCGACCCCCGCCACCGGGCCCGTGCACAGCAGCGAGGTGACGATGCGGGAGCCGAGATAGCCGGCGCTGCCCGTGACGACGATCATCCCGGCTTGGCCGCCGTCAGGATGTAGTTCACCGCCAGATGGTGCGGCGCCAGCCGCCAGCCGCCGCCGCGCGGGTCGGGCACCATGCCGGCGATGTCGCCGACCTCCAGCCCGGCCCGGCGCAGCGCCGCCGCCAGTTCGTGCGGCTTCAGGAACTTGCGCCACTCATGGGTGCCGCGCGGGATGATCCGCAGCAGGTGCTCGGCGCCGAGGATGGCGACGGCCCAGCTGCGGCGGGTACGGTTCAGGGTCGACATCACCAGCGTCCCGCCCGGCCGCAGCAGCGCCCCCAGGGCCTGGCAGAAGGCGTCGACATCGGCGACATGCTCGACGATCTCCAGCGCCAGCACCGCGTCGAAGCGGATGCCGGAGGCGGCGAGATCCTCGGCGCTGCTGCAGCGATAGTCGATGGCGAGGCCGGATTCGGCGGCATGGGCGCGGGCGACGCCGATCGCCTCGGCCCCGGCATCGACCCCGGTGACCGTGGCGCCCAGCCGGGCCATCGGCTCGGACAGCAGGCCGCCGCCGCAGCCGATGTCGAGGATCCTGAGGCCGGACAGCGGCTTCGGCGCCAGCGGGTCTCGGCCCAGCCGGGCGCAGATCCGGTCGCGGATGTAGCCGATGCGCAGCGGATTCATCCGGTGCAGCGGGCGGAACTTGCCGTCCGGGTCCCACCAGTCCGCCGCCATCGACTCGAAGCGGGCGATCTCGGCGGAATCGATCGTCGCCGCCGGGCTTTGCGCCATGAAGAAGGGTCCTCGTCTTTAAACCTTGCATCGCCGACGGCGACGCAACACGGGGGACGTTGCGTCGGTCTCGGCGACGCAGTATGGGTAGCGGGCCTCGCGGCCGCAATGCCGGCATTCCGGCCCGCGGCGCCCCTGTCACTTCAAACCCGCGGCGGCCGATGGCGCGCATTGTTCAGAAGTTTGGCGGCACGTCGGTCGCCGATGTCGAGCGGATCAAGAACGTCGCCCGTCGGGTGCAGGCGGAGGTCGCGCGCGGCAACCAGGTCTCGGTCGTGGTGTCGGCGATGTCCGGCGTCACCAACCAGCTGGTGAAGTACTGCAACGACATCTCGCCGCTGCATGATCCGCGCGAATACGACGCGGTCGTGGCCTCGGGCGAGCAGGTCACCTCCGGCCTCCTGGCCCTGGCGCTGCAGGAGATCGGCCTGCCGGCGCGGTCGTTCCAGGGCTGGCAGGTGGCGGTGCACACCGACGGCTCGCACGCCAAGGCCCGCATCCTCGACATCGACGCCCGGCTGCTCGAAGAGTCGCTGGCGCGCGGCGAGGTGCCGGTGATCGCCGGCTTCCAGGGCGTCTCCGACGCCGGCCGCATCACCACGCTGGGCCGCGGCGGCTCCGACACCTCGGCGGTGGCGCTGGCCGCCGCGCTGAAGGCGGACCGCTGCGACATCTACACCGATGTCGACGGCGTCTACACCTGCGATCCACGGATCGTGCGCAAGGCGCGCAAGCTCGATAAGATCACGTATGAAGAGATGCTGGAGATGGCATCGCTCGGCGCCAAGGTGCTGCAGACCCGCTCGGTCGAGATGGCGATGAACCATCGGGTCCGGGTGCAGGTGCTGTCCAGCTTCGAAGATGTGCCGGGAACCCTGGTGGTGGACGAGGACGAGATCGTGGAGAAAGAGGTCGTCAGCGGGATCGCGTACAGCCGGGACGAGGCGAAGATCACCGTGGTCCGCGTGCCGGACCGGCCCGGCGTGGCGGCGGCGATCTTCGGGCCGCTGACCGATGCCAACATCAATGTCGACATGATCGTCCAGAACATCTCCGAGGACGGCCAGGCGACGGACCTGACCTTCACCGTCGGCAAGGCGGATCTGGAGCGCGCGGTCAAGGTGCTGTCCCAGCACAAGGAGACGCTGGGCTACAGCCACCTGATCCCGGACGAGAACGTGGTCAAGATCTCGGTGATCGGCGTCGGCATGCGCAGCCATGCCGGCGTCGCCCAGCGCATGTTCAAGGCGCTGGCCGAGAACGGCATCAACATCCAGGTGATCTCGACCTCGGAGATCAAGATCAGCGTGCTGGTGGCCGAGCAGTACACCGAGCTGGCGGTCCGCGCCCTGCACACCGCCTACGGCCTGGACAAGGCCTGATGGAGAGGGCCTGATGACCCGGCCGGCGGGCGGGCCCGCCCCGGGCATCGGGCCGTCGCGTCGCCTCCTCGCCCGCCTGCGCGACGTCATGGCGGGGTCGGGGACCGCGCAGTCGCGGCTCGACAAGATCGTCAAGCTGATCGCCGCCGAGGTGGTGGCCGAGGTCTGCTCCTGCTACGTCGCCCGCCCGGGCGACGTGCTGGAGCTGTTCGCCACCATCGGCCTCAACCCCGACGCGGTGCACCGCACCCGCCTCAGGGTCGGCGAGGGCCTGGTCGGCGAGATCGCGGCGACGGCCCGGCCGGTGGCCATCGCCAACGCGCCGACCCATCCGAAATTCGCCTACCGCCCGGAGACCGGCGAAGACCCCTACGAATCGCTGATGGGCGTGCCGATCCTGCGTGGCGGCAAGGTGCGCGGCGTGCTGGTCATCCAGAACCAGATGAAGCGCAACTACTCCGAGGACGAGGTCGAGACGCTCGAGACCATCGCCATGGTGGTGGCCGAGCTGATCGTCGGCGGCGAGATCGCGCGGCCGGGCGAGGTGGCGAGCCCGACCGCGGTGTCGCTGCCGGCCCGGCTGCACGGCATCGCCCTCAGCGGCGGCCTGGCCCAGGGCCTCGCGGTGCTGCACCGGACCCAGATCACCGTCCGCCAGATGGTGGCCGACGACCCGGTGGTGGAGCTGGAGCGCTTCCGCCAGGCGGTCGAGCACATGCACCGCTCGATCGACGACCTGGTGGCCGACCACCGCGCCGTCGGCATCGGCGAGGGCGGCGAGATCCTCGAGACCTACCGCATGTTCGCCGAGGATCGCGGCTGGCTCAGCCGGATCCACGAGGCGATCGACACCGGCCTGTCGGCCGAGGCGGCGGTGCAGCGCGTGCAGAACGACATGGCGGCGCGCATGGCCCGGGTCACCGACCCCTATCTGCGCGAGCGCCTGGTCGATTTCGACGACCTCGCCAACCGCCTGCTGCTGCATCTGGCCGGCCACACCTCGGCCGCGGCGCTCGGCACCCTGCCGGACGACATGGTGCTGATCGCCCGCGCCATCGGCCCGGCCGAGCTGCTCGACTACGACCGGCGCAAGCTGCGCGGCCTGGTGCTGGAGGAAGGGTCTGCGACCAGCCATGTCGCGATCATCGCCCGCGCCCTCGACATCCCGGTGGTCGGCCGCTGCGTCGAGGCGATGCGGCTGATCGAGCCGCTGGACCCGATCGTGGTCGACGGCGACCACGGCAACGTCTTCGTCCGCCCGTCCGAGGACGTGATCGAGACCATCACCAAGGCGATCCAGGTCCAGGCCGGGCAGCGCAAGGTCTATGCCGAGGAGGCGCGGCTGCCGGCGGTGACGCGCGACGGCACCGCCGTGTCGCTGATGCTGAACGCCGGCCTGCTGTCCGACATGCCGCATCTTGACGCGGTCGGCGCCGACGGCATCGGCCTGTACCGCACCGAGATCCCGTTCATGGTGCGGTCGGAATATCCCAGCGTCGCCACCCAGACCGACCTCTACGCCCGGGTGATGGACCTGGCCGAGGGCCGGCCGGTGGTGTTCCGCACCCTCGATGTCGGCGGCGACAAGCGGCTGCCCTATTTCGCCGAGATCGACGAGGACAATCCGGCGCTGGGCTGGCGCGCCATCCGCATCGGCCTCGACCGGCCGGCGATGCTGCGCCAGCAGCTGCGCGCCCTGATCCAGGGCGCCGCCGGGCGTCCCTTCGGGGTGATGTTCCCGATGGTGTCCGAGATCACCGAGCTGGACGCCGCCCGGGCGCTGTTCGACCGCGAGGTGGCGCGGGCCGCGGCCCAGGGCGCGCCGGTGTCGGACGAGATCACCGTCGGGGTGATGCTCGAGGTGCCGTCGCTGCTGTGGCAGCTCGACCAGGTGCTGCGCGCGGCCGATTTCGTCGCCGTCGGCTCGAACGACCTGATGCAGTATCTCTACGCCGCCGACCGCACCAACACCCGGGTGGCGCAGCGCTTCGACACGCTGTCGCCGGGGCTGATCGCCGCCCTGGCCGAAGCGGTGGCGCGCTGCGATGCCGCCGGGCGGCGAATCAGCCTGTGCGGCGAGATGGCGTCGCGGCCGATCGAGGCGATGACTCTGCTGGGCCTGGGATTCCGCACCCTGTCGATGCCGGCGACGTCGATCGGCGCGGTCAGGACTATGGTCCGCAGCCTGGATCTCGGCCATTTCTCGCGCTGGTTGTCCCGGGTCCGCGCCAATGCTCGCGGTTCGCTGCGCCCCGCCATCCGCGCCTACGCCCTCGACCATGACGTCGCAATATAGTGCGGCGAGTCTCGGATTCGTTTTGCTGTGCCGCCGGAATCGTCTTAATAAAGATTGTCGTCTCGGTCGTGGGGGAGTGGGCCTCGACATCATGACAGGGCGACGTGCCGGCTTTCATCTGTAACAATTTCGCTCAGCACAAAGCGGCTCGAAACGACATGGCCCAGAGCAATCGGAAACATCTCGCCGTGGTCCATGAGGCCGCGGACTCCCCAGACAACCCTGTCGATGCCGGGGCGGTGGATCACGTGATCGACATGAACGCACCGGTCGGCCGGATCCTCGCCCAGGCGCGCGAGATCTCCGGCTACAGCCTGTACGACGTGGCCGCGGCGCTGCGCATCCGGCACGGGCTGCTGCAGGCGATCGAGGACGGGCGGCACCAGGACCTGCCCGGTCCGGTCTACGCCATCGGCTTCGTCCGCACCTATGCCGAGTTCCTCGGCTTCGACGGCGATCAGGTGGTGGCCCGCTTCAAGCGCGAATCCACCGCGGTCGAGAAGAAGCCCGACCTGATCTTCCCGGCGCCGGTGCCGGAAGGCAGCCGCATCCCCGGCGGCGCGATCCTGATGATCGCAGTCCTGATCGGCGGCTTGGCCTATGCCGGCTGGTACTACCTGTCCTCGGCCAACCGCGACGTGGCGGCGGAGATCGCGGCCCTGCCGGCGCGCTTCGCGGCGCTGCTCGACGGCGGCACCCCGACCGAGCCGAATCCCGGCCCGGTGGTGCAGCCGGCCGCCCCGAACAGCGGTCCCAGCATGCAGGCGGCCGCCCCCGCGGCCGAACCCGGCCCCGGCGAGCGCATGACCGCCGGCCCGATCGTGCCGGGCCCGACCGCGCCGGCCGGCACCCCGGCGCTGCCGCTGCCGGAAACCCCGGCCCAGATCGCGGCGGCTCCGCCCGCCGTCCCTGCCGCAACCGCACCGCAGATCGCGGCGCCAGCGACCCAGCTGCCGGCCGCCATGGCCTTGGCCGACCGCCCGCTCGGCGCCGCCTTGGCGAACGAGCCGCCGGCGCCGCAGATCCCGGGCCCCGGCGACAGCCGCATCATGCTGCGCGCCAGCGCCGACAGCTGGGTCCAGATCCGCGACCGCCAGGGCGGGCTGGTGATGACCCGGGTGATGGCGGCGGGCGAGACCTACGCCGTGCCGCCGCAGGACGGCCAGCGCCTGACCACCGGCAATGCCGGCGGGCTGCAGGTCGAGGTCGACGGCCAGCCGGTGGCGTCGCTCGGCGGCCCCGGCCAGGTCGTGCGCAACATCGCGCTCGACCCGCAGAAGCTGCGGGGCGCGCCGGCCGCAGCCAATTGAGCGGGGCCGGCTGCACATGGTCGCATTGCCGCCTGCCGGATTGCGGGATCGGCGTGAAAGGGCCATGTTGTCGCGCAACGAACGCCGCATCACCTAAGGTCCCGTCATGAGCGCCGTCCGCGCCTATCGCCAGATTCAACGCCGGAAGTCCCGCCTGATCCATGTCGGCAAGGTTCCGGTCGGCGGCGATTCGCCGATCACCGTCCAGTCGATGACCAACACCCGGACCACGGACATCCAGGGCACGATCGACCAGATCCGGGCGCTCGAGATCGCCGGCGCCGACATCGTCCGCGTGTCCTGCCCGGACGAGGAGTCGAGCGCGGCGCTGAAGCACATCGTGCCGGAAGTGACCGTGCCGATCGTCGCGGACATCCATTTCCACTACAAGCGCGGCATCGAGGCGGCCCAGAACGGCGCCGCCTGCCTGCGCATCAACCCCGGCAACATCGGCTCGAAGGAGCGGGTGGCCGAGGTGGTGCGGGCGGCCAAGGACCATGGCTGCTCGATGCGGATCGGCGTCAATGCCGGCTCGCTGGAGCGCGAGTTGCTGGAGAAGTACGGCGAGCCCTGCCCGGAGGCGATGGTCGAGTCGGCGCTCAACCACATCCGCATCCTCGAGGACCACGACTTCTTCAACTTCAAGATCTCGTGCAAGGCGTCGGATGTGTTCTTGGCCGTCGCCGCCTACCAGGCGCTGGCCGAGGCCTGTGACTACCCGCTGCACGTCGGCGTCACCGAGGCCGGCGGCCTGCGCAGCGGCACGGTGAAGTCGTCGGTCGGTCTCGGCATGCTGCTGTGGTCCGGCATCGGCGACACGGTCCGCGTCTCGCTCTCCGCCGATCCGGTGGAGGAGGTCAAGGTCGGCTTCGACCTCTTGAAGTCGCTCGGCCTGCGCCACCGCGGCGTCAACATCATCTCCTGCCCGTCCTGCGCCCGGCAGCAGTTCGACGTGATCAAGACCGTCGAGGTGCTGGAGCAGCGCCTGGCCCACATCACCACGCCGATGACCGTCTCGGTGATCGGCTGCGTGGTCAACGGCCCGGGCGAGGCGACGATGACCGATATCGGCTTCACCGGCGGCGGCAAGGGCACGCATCAGGTCTACATCAACGGCCTGCCGAACCACCGGCTGAAGGACGAGGGCATCGTCGACCACCTGGTGTCCCTGGTCGAGGACAAGGCCAAGCAGATCGAGGCCGAGCGCGCCGCCGCCGAGGCGGCCTCGGCCCAGGCGGCGGAATGATCCGCCAGTCCGGCCGCTAGCGGGCTTCCGGTTGCTCTGTCCGTCCGACCGGCCCGTTCCCTTGATTTGAGCCTTCCGTGCAACTCGACGAAAACCTGAACCGCGTCCTGTCCCGCGTGGCCGAGCTGCGCGACGGCATGGGCACCGGCAAGCTGACGCCGGACCAGTTCACCGCCTATTCCAAGGAATATTCCGAGCTCGAGCCGCTCGCCGAGGAGATCGCGGCGCTGCATCGCGGCCGGGCCGAGCTGGCCGAGCTCGAGGCCATGGCCGCGGCCGAGACCGATCCGGAGATGAAGGCCCTGGCGCAGGAGGAGCTGTTCGCCCTCCGCGACAGCCTGCCGGCGCTGGAGCGGCGGGTGCAGGTGCAGCTGCTGCCGAAGGACGAGGCCGACGACCGCAACGCCATCCTCGAGGTCCGCGCCGGCACTGGCGGCGACGAGGCGGCGCTGTTCGCCGCCGACCTGTTCCGGATGTACCAGCGCTACGCCGCGATCCGCGGCTGGCGCTTCGAGGTGATGGACATCGCCGACACGCCGCTCGGCGGCTACAAGGAGGCCTCGGCCGAGATCAGTGGCCGCGGCGTCTTCGCCCGGCTGAAGTTCGAGAGCGGCGCCCACCGCGTCCAGCGCGTGCCGGAGACCGAGACCCAGGGCCGCATCCACACCTCCGCCGCCACCGTCGCGGTGCTGCCGGAGGCGGAGGAGGTCGACATCCAGATCGACGACAAGGATCTGCGGGTCGACGTGTTCCGGGCCCAGGGTGCCGGCGGCCAGCACGTCAACAAGACCGAGAGCGCGGTCCGCATCACCCATCTGGCGACCGGCATCGTGGTGGTGATGCAGGACGAGAAGTCGCAGCACAAGAACCGCGCCAAGGCGATGAAGATCCTGCGCGCCCGGCTGTACGAGGCCGAGCGGGCGGCCAAGGACGCGGTGCGCGCCGCCGACCGCAAGAGCCAGGTCGGCAGCGGCGACCGGTCGGAGCGGATCCGCACCTACAACTTCCCGCAGGGGCGGGTGACCGACCACCGCATCAACCTGACGCTGTACAAGATCGAGCGGGTGCTGGCGGGCGAGGCGCTGGACGAGTTGGTCGAGGCGCTGATCGCCGAGGACGAGGCCGCCCGCCTCGCCGCCCTCGCCGACCAGCCGTGAGCCTCCGCGCCCCAAAGATCGCCGAAGCCCTCCGCGACGGCACCGCGCGGCTGGCCGGCGCCGGCATCGACAGCGCCCTGTCCGACGCCCGGCTGCTGCTGATGCACGCCCTCGACATCGACCGCACCGGCCTGCTGTCGCGCGCCGCCGAGCCGCTGCCGCAGGAGGCCGCCGAGCGCTACGCCGCATCCCTGGCCCGCCGGGCGACGCGCGAGCCGGTGTCGCGCATCCTCGGACGGCGCGAGTTCTGGAGCCTCGATTTCGCGCTCGGCCCGGCGACGCTGGACCCGCGGCCGGACAGCGAGACGCTGGTCGAGGCAGCGCTGGCCGCCGCCCCGGACCGGCCGCTGCGCGTGCTCGACCTCGGCACCGGCACCGGCTGCCTGCTGCTCGCCGTGCTGCACGACCGGCCTGCCGCCTTCGGCATCGGCGTCGACCACAGCGAGGCCGCGGCCCGGGTGGCGCGGGACAATGCGCGCGCCCTGGGCCTGGCGGATCGCGCCGGCTTCCTGGTCGGCGACTGGGCGACGGCGCTGGCCGGCCGCTTCGACCTCGTCCTGTCCAACCCGCCCTATATCCCCGATTCCGACATCGCGGCGCTGGAGCCCGAGGTGCGCGAGCACGACCCGCGCCTGGCCCTGTCCGGCGGGGCCGACGGGCTCGACGCCTACCGCGCTTTGGCGGCGGCGCTGCCGGATCTGCTGGCGCCCGGCGGCGCGGCGGTGGTCGAGCTCGGCATCGGCCAGGCGGCGGATGTGGCGGCGCTGTTCCGCGGTGCGGGGCTTGACATCGCCGGCACGCCGCACGATCTGGCAGGCATACCGCGTTGTCTGGTTGCAACGTTGGGGACGAAAAAAGCATTTGGCCCGACGCCGGATTGCCGTTAGGGTCCCCTTATTCCGTCATTTCCGGGCTTGACCGCTTGAGGCGGCCGCCATTCCGGCGCTGGAAGCGGCGATGACGCTGGGCCCGGCCGCATCAGGCGGCGGCGAGGGACGGCAGCGCGGCAAACAGCGATCTGCAGAAGCAAGGCTGATGAGACCAGGACCGAATTCGCGGCGTGCGCGCGGCAGGAACGGCGGCGGTGGTGGCGGCGGCGGGAGCCCCGGTGGCGGTGGTGGCGGTGGCCAGCAGCGCCGGCCGAACGCACTGCCCAACCGCAACCAGACCATCGACAGCAATGGACCGGACATCCGCATCCGCGGCAATGTCTTCCAGGTCTATGACAAGTACATGGGGCTGGCCCGCGATGCTCAGGCGTCGGGCGACCGCGTCATGGCGGAGAACTACCAGCAGCATGCGGAGCACTATGTCCGCATCATCAACGCCATGAACGAGGCCTACGGTGCGCCGCAGCACCAGCCGAGCCAGGACAGCAACCGCGACCAGCCGGGCGTCGATGCCGACTACGATCCGCTGACCAGCCCGCCGCCGCAGCAGCAGCGCCGCGAGTTCGAGGCGCGCAACGACGGTGGCGACCGGCAGCAGCGGCGGGACTTCGAGCCGCGCAACGACGGCGGTGACCGTCAGCAGGGCCGTGACTTCGAGCCGCGCAACGAGGGCGACCGGCCGCAGCGCCGCGAGTTCGAGGGCCGCGGCGACGGCGGTGACCGTCAGAACCGCGACCAGGGCTTCCGGAATCGGGAGCAGGGGTTCCGCGAGAACCGTCCACCGCGCGACCGCGACCAGGGCTTCCGCGACCAGAATCGCGATCAGGGGCAGGGCCGTGATGAAGGGCAGCGCGACCGTTTCCGCGGCCCGCGCGACGGCCGTCCGGACTATCGTGGCGACCGGCCACAGCCGCCGGATCTGAACGCGCCGCAGCCGCACATCCCGAGCCCGCTCGATCCGGAGCCGATCGACAATCCGGCTTCGGCCAGCTTCGGCGCCGACCCGCGGGACCAGGAGGACAGCGGCCTCGACACCGAGCTCGCTCTGCCGGCCTCGATCGTCGCCCGGCCCCGCCGCGGCCGTCCGCCGCGGACGCCGGCCCCGGTCGAATCCGTGCCGTCGGATCAGTCGGCTCCCGCCGTTCCGGTGGCCGCGGCACCTCAGCCGGTCCAGCCGGAAGCCGCTGCGCAGCCGGGCCTGCCCGGCGTCGCGGCGGAGGAGGCCGCCCCGGCGAAGCGCCGGCCCGGCCGGCCGCGCAAGGTGAAGGTGGAGGACACCCCCGCCGAGCCGTCCGGCGGCGAGTAGATTTCCGATCCGAACCGAAAGCCCGGCGCTCCGCCGGGCTTTCGTCGTTTCGGGGGAACCGCGCCGCCGGACCTCCCGTTGCTCAGGTATCTCCATGAGATCCTCGAGGAGGACCGATCATGCGCAAGACCTTGATGGCAACTGCTTCCGCCGTCGCCCTGCTGGCCCTGCCGGCACTGGCGCAGACGACGACGCAGCCTCCCGCCGACACCACCGCCCCCGCCACGGCCGCCCCATCTGCGGCGGCTCCCGCCGGCACGGTTGCAGAGGGTCAGCAGCAGCTTCCCGACACGCATATGCTTGGCTCGGATCTGATCGGTGCTAGCGTCAGCAACGCCAATGGCGAATCGATCGGCGAGACCTCGGACGTGCTGGTCGGCAAGGACAGCAAGACGGTGGATGCCGTGGTCATCGATGTCGGGGGCTTCCTCGGCATCGGCTCGAAATCCGTGGCCATTCCGCTCGACAAGCTGACCATCGGCGCCCGGCCCGATGAGGGCGTGAAAACGGCCATGACCAAGGAGCAGCTGGAAGCGCTGCCCGCCTTCGAGGGCCGCAAGGCCGAAGAGCCCGCGGCTCCGGCCACCGGCACGACGGGCGGGACCACCACCGGTTCGGGCGGCTAGCACGCCCGGCTGCTTCGCCGCCGGCAGGGGCGGTGAAAGAGCCACCCCGTCGGACCGGGAGCAATCCCGGGCCGGCGGGGTGGACTCGTTTTGAGTGGTGTTCCTACCGTACGCGGAACAGCGGCACCAACGGTTCGCAGCGCAGCTCCGCCCGCACCCGCTGCTGGCCGATCGCCGCCGAGAGCAGGGCGAACACCTCGTCATAGATCGTCAGCACGCGGTCGACATCGGCCCGGCTGTGGGCATAGCTCATATTGTGGCTGCCGAGCGAGAGCAGGCCGCGGGCGAAGATCTCCTGCAGCCACAGCGTCTTGATCTCGAAGGCGCTGGCGTCCGGGTGGTCCTTGATCGCCAGGAAGGTCCAGGACGGGTGGCCGGACAGCGACAGCACCTCGCCCAGCTTGTGCCGCTCGATCAGCGCCGCGGTGCCGTCGCGCAGGGTCGTGCCCAGCTCGGCCATGTGCCGGGTCACCGGCTCGCGCACCACCTTGTCCAGCGTCGCCCGGGCGGCGGCCAGCGACAGCGTCTCGCCGCCCATGGTGAAGGAGAAGAAGATCTCCTCCATCTCCATCATCAGGTCGCGCCGGCCGCACACCGCCGACAGCGGATAGCCGTTGGCGATGCCCTTGCCCAGAGTGGTCAGGTCGGGGATGACGCCGAACAGCTCCTGCGCCCCGCCATTGGCGACGCGGAAGCCGGTGATGGTCTCGTCGAACACCAGCACCGTGCCGTGCCTGGTCGCCCGCTCGCGCACCCCTTCCAGATAGCCCGCGGCCGGGAAGGCGACGTTCATCGGCTCCATCACGATCGCGGCCACGGAATGCTCGTCCAGCAGCCGGTCCAGCGCCGCCAGGTCGTTGTAGGGGAAGATGTGGGTCAGGGCGCGGGTCGACTCCGGCACGCCGCGGTTGCGGGCGGTGGCGCCGATATACCAGTCCTGCCAGCCGTGATAGCCGCAGACCAGCACATGGTCGCGGCCGGTGTAAGCCCGCGCCACCCGGACCGCCCCGGCGGTGGCGTCCGACCCGTTCTTGCCGAACCGCACCATCTCGGCCGACGGCACGATCGCCACCAGCCGCTCGGCCACCTCGGCCTCCAGCGGGCTCGACAGGCTGAAGATGGTGCCGTGCTCGACCTGCGCCTTGACCGCGGCGGTGACGTCCGGGTCGTTGTAGCCCAGCGTCACCGACGCCAGGCCGTTGATGAAGTCGATGTACTCGTTGCCGTCGACGTCCCACAGCCGGCTGCCCTGGCCGCGGGCGGCGAAATAGGGCGACACGCCGAGCGGATACTGCGTGATGCTCTTGCTGAAGGTCTGGGCGCCCAGCGGGATGGTCTGCCGGGCCCGGTCGAGCATCGCCTCGGATGCCGCATAACGTTCTGCCACTGTGGTCCTCACGGTTTGGCGGCGTCCTGAGCGAGCGAGCGCTCCAGGCCCTCGTTCCGCCGGTGGGCGCGGTTGAGCGCGGCGATCTCCGGATGCACCGCCAGGAAAGCCAGGATCTCGTCGGTGCCGAAGGCGGGATTCGCCGGGTACAGCGCGGCGTAGACCGCCCGCACCATCGCCAGGTCCTCCGGCGTGTCGACGGTCCAGCGCTGGTCGGACAGGTCGGTGTCGCCGACCAGGCTGCCGAGGCGGAACCGCTCCGGCCGGGTGTAGATGAAGCGGGTGACGTGCTCGCGCTCCGACGGCAGCGTCGCCTCGCGCCACGCCGCCTCCAGCACCTCGGCGCGCATCACCTCGGCGTCCAGCCCGTCGGGCCAGCGCGGCGTCAGCGTGTTGCAGGAATGGTCGTAGCCGCCGGCGACATGCAGCTCGACCAGCCGGTCGATCAGCTCCGGGTCGATCAGCGGGCAGTCGCCGGTCAGGCGCACGATCTGGCCGGCACCGCTTCCGGCCGCGGCGGCGTGGAAGCGGTCCAGCACATCGTCCAGGCTGCCGCGGAAGCACTCGACGCTGATCCGGGCGGCCAGCTCGGCCAGCGCGTCATCGGCGGCGTCGGTGCTGGTCGCCAGCACCAGCCGGTCGATCGTCCGGCAGCGCCGCAGCCGCTCGACCTGCCGTGCCAGCATCGGCTCGCCGAGCAGGTCGGCCATCACCTTGCCGGGCAGCCGCGACGAGGACATCCGCGCCTGCAGGATCGCCAGCACCGTCATGCCCGCTCCCAATAGGTCGTGTCGTCCAGGATGAAGCGGCCTCCGGCCCGGGTCCAGCCGGCGCGCGCGAAGGGATCCGCTTCCGCCGCGGTCAGGCGGCGCAGCCCGAGCTGCTCGAAGGCCAGCCGCATCGCCAGCGCCACCGCCTCGTCCTGCCAGTCGGCAGGCATTTCTCCCGCGTCCTGCAGGGCGAGGACGGCCTCGCCCGAGGCCCGGTCGACCGGGCCGATCCGGACAGCACCGCGGGAATCGCCGCCCTCCTTCGGCTGTACCGCCAGCACCGTGGTCTCGCCGGAGGCCGCCGGCCGCAGCGCCACGGCGATCCCGGTCAGGATCGCGGCCGGGCGGTTGCCGGAGGGCCACAGCGCCGGATTCAGCACCAGGTCGTCGATCGATCGCACCGGCGCCACCGCCGGCGGGGCCGCGGCCGCGGCCTGCAGGATGCCGGCCAGCTCCTCCGGCCGGGTCACGCCGACCCGGGCGGTGCCGATCTCCGGCCGCCCGATCACCGCGCCCAGCGCCGCGGCCAGCGGGTCGGCGCCCGCTGCGGCGACGGCGTCGCGCCAGCGCCCGATCAGCGCCGCGGCCTGCGGCGAGACGCCGGCGGCACGGCCGGGTGGGGCCAGCAGCAGCCCCTGCAGGAAGACCGACCGGGCGTGCAGCTCGATCCCCCGATCCGCCAGCGCCGCCAGACGCGGCGGGCCGATCCGCCCGTCCACCGCGTTCCAGGGCAGTTGCACGATGTCGAGCGGATAGCGCGCCAGCACGGCGTCGAGCTGCCCGGCGCTGTAGATCGAGGCGCCGATGCGCTCGACCTCGCCGGCCCGCTGCAGATCTTCCATCGCCGCCCACAGCGCCGGGCCGCCGGGCCGCAGCAGGTCGTTGGCGTTGTGGGTCAGCAGGCCGGCCAGCCGGTCACGGCGCAGCTTCGTCCGCGACGCCGCGAAGGCGTCCAGCACGGCGCGCCGGATGTCGCCGTCGTCGCGCAACCCGCCCAGATGCGGCGTCTTGGTGACGATGCGGAAGCGGTGCGCCGCCGGCAGCACCGCGCCCAGCACCTGCTCGGCGGTGCCGTAGGCCGGGGCGGTGTCGAGCACGCCGATGCCGGCAGCGGCCGCCGCCTCCAGGATCGCCGCCACATCCTCGGGCGGGCAGATGCCGCGGTCGTTGGCGATGCCGTAGTCGAGCCCGAACTGGGCGGTGCCGAGGCCGAGCGCCGCGGCGCCACGCCAAGGTGGCGAGGCGAGCGGTGCGGCGCTCAAGATCCGGCCAGGCGGCGTCTCGGCGTGGCCTCGGCCCCATCGCCCTCCAGGACGCCGCGCTCGAACGCCTCGATCTCGGCCTTGTAGAGCGGCAGCTCGCGGTCGAGGAACTCGCCCAGCCGGGTGGCGAAGCCCTGCCGCGGCAGCCCGGCGATCAGCCGCAGCATGACGTCGTTGCCGGGCCACAGCTGCCCGCCGCGCCGGGCCTTCAGCGCCGCATAGTCCTCGTGCAGGCAGCAGATCATGACGGCGTTGCTGACGGTCTCGCGCCCCTTGACGAAGCCGCGGCGCATGATCCCGTCGGTGAAGTAGCCCAGCAGCTCCAGCCACTGGTTCCAGCGCGCCAGGCCGGGATGGGCCTGGCCGGCCCAGACCCGGTCCAGCCCCATGCGCTGGAAGGCATGATCGGTCACCCGGGCCATCGCCTCGAGCTGGATCAGCTGGCGGCCCGGCAGCGGCTCGCCGACCACCAGCGAGATCTGGGCCGAGCGGGCGACCCAGTCGATCGCCGACAGCGAGATGATGCCGTAGAGCGGCCCGCCGCCCTTGCCGCAGATCAGCACGGCGAAGCGGTCGCGCTTGCGGATCGATTCGAGGAAGCTGCGCTGGTCCTCGATGTGGTTCGGGTAGATGCCCTGGGACAGCCAGCGCGTCGTCTTCGCGTCGTTGAACCAGTCGGCCCAGCCGTCGGTGATCGCCTGCTCGGACGGGACGCAGAGGTCGAGGGTCTCGCCCTCGATGAAGACGGAATAGCGCGGCGTCTCATCCGCCATACGGGCGAATCCCTCTGCTGCCCTGCGGTCGCGCGCACGATTCGGCCCGGCGCCTGCCGGACGTCCCTTCGCTGTGGCGCAGCTCGATGTGCAAAATCGGCGATCCGCAATCGGTGGTCGAAAACGCCCTATCGGCGGACAACCGGCCCGTCCTGTCAAGCGGAACAAGACGCCGTCCGCCATAGCCGGATAGGACCGGCCCGGCAGCAAAAAGGCGCATCCCGGAGGATGCGCCTTTCCGCGTCTTGAACGGTGGACCGAAGTGTCGCCTCAGCCCTTCTTGAGTTCGGCCTCAAGCTCCGGGATCAGCTTGAACAGGTCGCCGACCAGGCCGTAATCGGCGACCTGGAAGATCGGCGCCTCCTCGTCCTTGTTGATGGCGACGATGACCTTGCTGTCCTTCATGCCCGCCAGGTGCTGGATCGCGCCGGAGATGCCGACGGCGATGTACAGGTCCGGCGCCACCACCTTGCCGGTCTGGCCGACCTGGTAGTCGTTCGGCACGTAGCCGGCGTCGACCGCGGCACGGCTGGCGCCGATGGCGGCGCCGAGATGGTCGGCGATGCCCTCGAGGATCTTGAAGTTCTCGGACGAGCCCATGGCGCGGCCGCCGGAGATGATGATCCGGGCCGAGGTCAGCTCCGGCCGCTCGGACTTGCTCAGCTCCTGGCCGACGAAGCTCGACAGGCCGGCATCGGCCTTGGCCTCGATCGATTCGACCGCAGCCGAGCCGCCCTCGGCGGCCGCGGCCTCGAAGGCGGTGCTGCGCACCGTGATCACCTTGATCGGGTCGCTCGACTGCACCGTGGCGATGGCATTGCCGGCATAGATCGGCCGCTCGAAGGTGTCGGGCGAATCGACCGCGGTGATCTCGGAGATCTGCTGCACGTCGAGCAGGGCGGCGACGCGCGGCAGCAGGTTCTTGCCGGCGCTGGTCGCGGTGGCGAGAACGTGGCTGTAGCCCTTGGCCAGGTCCACCACCAGCGGCGCCACGGCCTCGGCCAGCTGGTGCTCCAGCGCCGGGGCCTCGGCCAGCAGCACCTTGGCGACGCCGGCCACCTTGGCCGCGGCGTCGGCCGCCGGCCGGGCGCCGGATCCGGCGACCAGGATGTGGACGTCGCCGCCGATCTTCTGCGCCGCGGTGACGGCATGCAGGGTGGCGGCTTTCAGCGTGGCGTTGTCGTGGTCGGCAACGATCAGGATCGACATGTCTTGGTCCCCCGCCCTCAGATCACGCGTGCTTCGGTCTTCAGCTTGGCCACCAGCTCCTGCACGCTGGCGACCTTGACGCCGCCCTTGCGCTTCGCCGGCTCGACCACCTTCAGCGTCTTCAGCCGCGGCGCCGGGTCGACGCCGAGATCGGCCGGGCTGACGATGTCCAGCTGCTTCTTCTTCGCCTTCATGATGTTCGGCAGCGACGCGTAGCGCGGCTCGTTCAGGCGCAGATCGGTGGTGATGATCGCCGGCAGCTTGACCCGGATGGTCTCCAGCCCGCCATCGACCTCGCGGGTGACCAGCGCGGCGCCGTCCTCCAGCACCAGCTTCGAGGCGAAGGTCGCCTGGCCCCAGCCCAGCAGGGCGGCCAGCGCCTGGCCGGTCTGGTTGGCGTCGTCGTCGATCGCCTGCTTGCCCAGGATCACCAGCTGCGGCTGCTCCTTGTCGACCAGCGCCTTCAGGATCTTGGCCACGGCCAGCGGCTGCAGCTCGACATCGGTCTGCACCAGGATGCCGCGGTCGGCGCCCATCGCCAGCGCGGTGCGGATCGTCTCCTGCGCCTGCTGCGGGCCGACCGAGACGGCCACGACCTCGGTCGCCTTGCCGGCTTCCTTGGCGCGGATCGCCTCCTCGACCGAGATCTCGTCGAAGGGGTTCATCGACATCTTGACGTTGGCCATGTCGACGCCCGACCCGTCGGCCTTGACCCGGACCTTGACGTTGAAGTCGATCACCCGTTTGACCGGGACCAGGATCTTCATCGGCTCGCACTCCATCGGACGGCGCTTTTCGCGCTGCAGAAAGACGCTTTTAGAGCCCGCAAGCGGGATCGGCAACCGCCCTGGGGCGGATAGCGAACAGAGGCCCGATTTCCGGGCCCGGGGTCCATCCGATCCGCGACGGTTTGTGCTCCGCCGCCGACGGCGATGCGGTTACGGCTTCGGCTGGCCGGGGTCGAAGGTCGGACCGCCCATGCAGGGCGCGACGATGTCGGAGCATTGGGCGGTGCGGAGATAGCCGCCCGAGGTGCGGTAGCGGACCTCGGCGACCCGGCCGTCGACCAGGGTGAAGGTCGCCTCGCAGTAGTTCGGGTCCAGCGCGCTGGTGCCGATCTTCTGGCCGACGCCGGCATTGACCGGCTCGATGCCCATGCCGCTTCCGGCCGAGCCGCCGAAGGCGCCGATGCTGGCAGCCTCGTCCGCGGCCATCCCGGCGCTCTGATAGGTCAGGTAGTGGGTGTTGCCGTCGCTGCGGCTGCGGGACGGCGTGCCGGCACAGGACAGGAGGCGGGCCTCGCTCAGCCCGACAAGGTCGTTCTGGGCCGTCAGCGCCTGCTGCTGCCGGGCCTCGCGCTCGGAACAGCCGTTGAGGACGAGGAAGGCGATCCCGGCCAGGACGGCGTGGCGAAGGGTCATGAGGCAACTCCCGAGAACCAACGACAGGTTGCGGCCACGATAGCACGCCGGGCAGGATCGCAACCCCGTTCGTGGCCTCGTCAGAGTTGCTTCGAGATTCTCTGCGCCATGTCCTGCGGCGACAGCTGCGGCGGCAGGATGTCCAGCACCTGCCAGTCCGGCCCCATCATGTAGACGAAGGCGGAATGGTCCATCGAATAGGCGCCGTCCTGCTGCGGCGCCTTCTTGTAGTAGACGCGGAAGGCCTTGGCCGCCTGGGCGATCTGGTCGGCCGAGCCGGTCAGTCCGACCATGCGGGGGTGGAAGGCCTGGGCGTACTGCCCGACCACCTCGGGCGTGTCGCGCTCCGGGTCGACGGTGACGAACACCGGCACCACCCCCTCGGCCTTCGGCCCCAGCGTGTCCAGCGCCGCCGCCATGGTCGACAGCTCGGTCGGGCAGACATCGGGGCAGTTGGTGAAGCCGAAGAAGACCAGCGCGTCCTTGCCGGCGAAATCCTTCTCGGTGACCGGCTTGCCGGCCTGGTCGACCAGCGCGATCGGGCCGCCGACCGAGCCGAAGCCCTGGCCGACGACGCCGCCGCTGCCGGGGGGGCCGAGCCAGAAGGCCACGGCCGCGGCGATGGCGATGGCGGGCACCGCCAGCGCCAGGATCCGCAGGATCCGTTTCGTCCACATCTCGACCGGCCTTCCCCCGTGAGTCATTGTCCTCCGTCATAGGCCCTGCGTCCTTCCAACGGAAGCGCGCGCGGCGTCGCAGAACGGACGATATCATGGCGGACAGGACACAGCCGGGCGCGGCCGGCGGCGATGCGGATGCGGAAAGCGGCTCGGTCGGCGACGACAACCGCGGCCGGGCCCTGGTGGCGCTGGAGGTGATGCGCCGGCGCCGCCTGATCGACCCGGCCACCTACGAGGTGCGGAAGCGGGAGATCGAGGAATCGTAGGTTGGGTTCGCGTCCGCGAACCCAACAGCATCGAGCAGCAGCCTACGCCATCAGCACGGCCAGCAGCACCGGCAGGGTCAGCAGGCTGATGATGGTGCCGACGACGACGGCGCCGGCCACCTCCTCCACCGGGCCGCCGTAGCGGGCGGCGAACAGGTAGTTGAACACCGCGGGCGGCATCGCCGATTGCAGGATCAGGATCGCCGCGGTCGGGTGCGGGATCGCGAACAGCCAGACCACGCCGTATCCGGCGGCGAGGCCGAGCCCGAGGCGCAGCCCGGCCAGCCACAGCGCATGGCCCAGATTGGCGATGCGCAGGCTGGCCAGCGACACGCCGAGCGCGATCAGCATCAAGGGCAGGGTGACGCCGCCCAGCAGCTCGGTCGCATTGGCCAGCCAGCGCGGCGTGTCGATGTCGCCGGCGGCGAAGGCGATGGCCAGCAGGATGGCGTAGATCGTCGGCGTCCTGAGGATCTCGGTCCAGCGGGCGTGGCCGGAGGCGCAGGAGACGCCGACGGTGAACTGCAGCAGGGTCATGGCGGCGGAGAAGGGCAGGGCCAGGGCCAGCCCCTCGTCGCCGAAGGCGAAATAGGCGATCGGCAGGCCGAGATTGCCGGCATTCGGCAGCATCACCGTCGGCAGCAGCGGCCGCACCGTCCGGCCGGTGGCGTACAGCGCCAGCCCGCCGACCAGGCCGCAGGCGAACACCGCCAGCAGCGCCAGCCCGGCTTGGCCGATGATCTCGCCGGCCGGGATGTGGAACCGGGTCAGGGTCGAGAACACCAGGCAGGGCGAGCCGACATAGGTCACCAGCCGGGTGACGAAGCCGAGGTCGAAGGGATGGCGCGACCGGGCCCAGACATAGCCGACCCCGGCCGCGGCCACCACCGGCGCCAGCACCGGGACCAGGGCGGCGATGAGGTCGATCATCGGATGACGGCGGCCGGGCCGCCGGTCGTCTCCAGGCAGCGGCGCACGGCCAGCGCCACCACCACGCCCAGCCAGGCGCCGGCGACGATGTCGGCCGGGTAGTGCGAGGTCACGACGACCCGGCTCAGCGCCACCAGCCCGCCCAGCAGGGCGAAGGCCCAGCCCCAGCGCGGGAACAGGATCCACAGCGCGGCCATCGCCGTGGCCATGGTCTGGGCGTGGCCGGACGGGAAGCTGTTCGAGAACAGGTCCCAGCCGAAGGGGTGCGGCGCGAAGGCGTCCTGGCGGAACAGGTGGCGCGGCCGCGGCCGGCCGATCGCCGCCTTCAGCAGCCAGTTGGTCAGGGTCGTCGCCACCAGCGCCACCAACATGAAGCCGAAGCCGCGGGCCCGCTGCAGCCGCCGCGCCCGGACGTCGCCATAGGCGGCCAGGAAGGCGGCGAAACGCCAGCCGAGCCAGCCCAGGATCGCCAGCGCGTACCACCACACGCCCAGGCCGATATCGGTGAAGACCTTGACCGCGGCGATGACGCCGGAGCCGCGACGGGCCTCGAACCACAGCGCCGCCGGCCGGTCGACGAAGGCGACCAGCAGGGCGCACAGCACGGCGACGGCAATGCCGCTGGCCAGCAGCGGCCGCGCCGCCAAATCGCTGCGTCTCGCCGCGATGTTCTCCGATCGACCCACTGCCCCTCCGGATGCGTCCGTCGTTTACGACAAACCGCCGCTTCCAGAAACGGCATTCCGGGCATCCGAGGGTCCCGGTTCTGTAACCTCTGAAGTCTGATGTGAAATACAGACATTGATCTCAATGAAAATGTATATCTAAATGATACCCGACGCCGCGACGTGAATGAACAGGAGCACAGCATGGGCGACCATCATCGGGACGGCACGGCCGGCCTCGACCTCCGGCCGATCGCCGGCCGCATCGGCGCCGAGATCCACGGCCTCCGACTCTCCGGCGACCTCGATCCGGCCGCCCTCGATGGGCTGCGCGCGGCGCTGCACCGGCACAAGGTGATCTTCCTGCGCGGCCAGGATCTCGACGATGCCGGGCAGGAGGCCTTCGCCCGGGCGCTCGGCGACCCGGTGGCGCATCCGACCCAGCCGGTGGCGATCGGCGCCGACTTCCTGCTCGAGCTCGATTCGGCCCGCGGCCAGCGCGCCAACTCCTGGCACACCGACGTCACCTTCGTCGACGCCTACCCCCAGGCCTCGATCCTGCGCGCGGTGGTGGTGCCGGAATTCGGCGGCGACACCATCTGGGCCAACACCGCCACCGCCTATCTCGACCTGCCGGCGCCGCTGCGCGGCCTGGCCGACCAGCTCTGGGCCCTGCATAGCAACGACTACGACTACGCCGCCTCGCATCCCGAGGCGACGCCGGAGCGGCTGCGCTACCACCGCGAGGTGTTCGCCTCGACCGTGTACGAGACCGAGCATCCGGTGGTGCGGGTGCATCCGGCGACCGGCGAGCGCACCCTGGTGCTGGGCCATTTCGTGCGCCGCTTCCTCGGCCTCTCGGCCAATGAATCGGCCCAGCTGTTCACCACGCTGCAGGCCTATGTGACCCGGCCGGAGAACACGGTGCGCTGGCAATGGCGGGCGGGCGACGTGGCGATCTGGGACAACCGCGCCACCCAGCACTACGCGGTCAACGACTATGGCGACCGGCGCCGCGTGGTGCGCCGCGCCACCATCGCCGGCGACATCCCGGCCGCCATCGACGGCCGCCGCAGCACCACCCGGGTGAAGGCGGTGCGGGAAGCACAACCAGAAGCGGCGGCCGCCTGACTTCCGATCTACCCGGTTTGGACCGATGTTTTGCCTCTCCCGTTTACGGGAGAGGCAATTTAAAGCCCTGCGACCAGCCATCCCTTGCCCTATCCTCTCCAGGGGGATAGGTTCTTTCCATGAGCCATGCCAACAATCCCGAGATCCTCGGCCGGCTGAAGCGGGCCCAGGGGCATCTCGCCGCCACGCTGCGCATGGTCGAGGCCGGCGAGGACGGCCTCGCCATCGCCCAGCAGCTCCAGGCCGTGGTCAAGGCGGTGGAGAAGGCGAAGACCATGCTGATCCTCGACCATGTCGACCATTGCGTCGCGCATCTGGCGAACGGGGCCGAGGGCCGCGACGCCCGCCTCGCCTCGCTGCGCGAGATCACCAAGTATCTGTGAAGGCATCGAGACCATCATGTGCTGCCGCGTCGCCGTCGAACGGGTCTATCGCGAGCTCTGCGCCCGGGCCGAACCGCCGGAATGGGCCTTTGAGGCCGCCCTGACCCTGTACCGCCACAACCATCCGGAGGTGCCGGTCGCGCTGGCCACGCGCGATGTCTGCGACTGGACCGGCCACCCGGCCATGCTCCTGCTCCACTGATCTCCCGGGAGGCGGCGATGCACAGCCATTCCCTCGACGACTGGCGGCACGACCACCTGTTCCTCGGTGCCGACCATGCCCGCAACGAGCGCCGCACCCGCTGGGTGGTGGCGCTGACCGCGGCGATGATGGCGGTCGAGTTCCTCGGCGGCCTCGCCTTCGGCTCGATGGCGCTGCTGGCCGACGGGCTGCACATGGCGACTCATGCCGGGGCGCTCGGCGTGGCCGCGCTGGCCTATCGCTACGCCCGCCGCCACGCCCGCGACCCGCGCTTCGCCTTCGGCACCGGCAAGCTCGGCGACCTCGCCGGCTTCGCCAGCGCCCTGGTGCTGGCCGTGGTCTCGATCGGCATCGGCTGGGAGTCGATCGTCCGGCTCCTGAACCCCGTCGCCATCGCCTATGACCAGGCGATCGCCATCGCGGTCGTCGGCCTCGCCGTCAACATCGCCAGCGCCTGGCTGCTGCATGACGGCGGTCACCAACACGATCACGGGCATCACGATGCCCATGATCACGGCCACCACCACGATCACGGGCACCATGCCCATGACCGCGACCACAATCTGCGCGCGGCCTATTTCCACGTGCTGGCCGATGCCGTGACCTCGGTCGGCGCCATCCTCGGCCTGCTCGCCGGCCGCTTCTACGGCTGGGCCTGGATGGATGCGGTGATGGGGATCGTCGGCGGCATCATGATCGCGCGCTGGTCCTGGGGCCTGCTGCGCGATTCGGGCGCGGTGCTGCTCGACACCGTGCCCGATCCGGGCCTGGCCGACTCGATCCGCGACCGGCTCGAGACCGGGGGCGACCGCATCGCCGACCTGCATCTCTGGCGCGTCGGCCCCGGCCACGCCGCCGCCATCGTCGCCCTGGTCAGCGACCGGCCGCTGCCGCCGGCGCAGTACAAGGCCCGGCTCGGCGGCCTGCCCGGCCTGTCGCATGTCACCGTCGAGGTGAACCGCTGCGAGCATCACGCAGCGGCGTGAGGCGGCCTGCGGCGGATTGCCGTGGCGCCTTCCGCCCGCACTGCAGCCATCCTGCCGGTCCTGAGATGAGGAGACCGATGGTGCGCCGCCTGCCGATCGTCGCTGCCGCAGCCGCCCTGGTGCTGACCGCGCCGCTCGCCCTGGTCCGGGCCGAGGTCGCGGCCGGCCAGGAGGCCGGCGCCACCGCCCTGTCCGACCGGCTGGCGCTGACCGCCCTGGTGCAGTCGTTGCGCGCCGGGCTCGGCGCCACCGACAGCGCCACCCTGTTCCTGGAAGACTGGTGCGGCCGCTACGGCCTGGCGCCCACGGCGAAGATCGTCGCCCGGCGCGTGCCCGGCGAGGTGGCGCTGACCGACCAGCAGCGCCAGGAGCTGGAGATCACCGACGCGGCCGAGCCGGTGGTGTATCGCCGGGTCCAGCTGGTCTGCGGTGACCAGGTGCTGTCCGAGGCCGACAACTGGTACCTGCCGGACCGGCTGACGCCGGAGATCAACGCGGTGCTGACCGGGACCGACACGCCCTTCGGCCGCGCCATCCGGCCGCTCGGGCCTTCGCGCCGCACCCTGTCCTCGACCGTGCTGTGGCAGGCCCTGCCGGAGGGGTGGGAGCGGATGCCGTCGGCGCAGCTGGCCGGCTGGGCCGCCGCGGCTCCGGCGCCGGCCTATGACCCGGCGGCCTCGCTGTTCGAGAACCGGGCGATCGTGCTGCGCCAGGACGGCAAGCCGATCTCCGAGGTGCGCGAGACCTACAAGATGCCGCTGATCGCCTTCCGCTTCCGCTGAAACGCAGAAGCCCGGCCGCCCCTTTGGAAGATAGGGGGGCCGGGCTTCCTCTCGATCGATCGGTGGCCGTGCCTTACTTGACGTCGGCGGCGACCTGCAGCTTGACGATCGTGTCCGGGTTGGCCGGCGGCTCGCCGCGCTTGATCTTGTCGACGAACTCCATGCCCTCGACGACCTGGCCCCAGACCGTGTACTGGCCGTTCAGGAAGCTGCCCTCGGCGAACATGATGAAGAACTGGCTGTCGGCGCTGTTCGGGCTCTGCGACCGGGCCATGCCGAGGGTGCCGCGCTTGAACGGCGCCTGGCTGAACTCGGCGTCGATCTTCTGGCCGGACCCGCCCATGCCGGTGCCGTCCGGGTCGCCGGTCTGGGCCATGAAGCCCTCGATCACGCGGTGAAAGATGATGCCGTCATAGAAGCCCTGCCGCACCAGCTCCTTGATGCGGGCGACATGCTTGGGCGCCAGGTCGGGGCGCAGCTCGATCACCACCCGGCCATAGGTCAGGTCGAGATAGAGCGTGTTTTCGAGATCGCGGGCCGAAGCCCCCTGGGTGATGGCCATGGCGAGGAGAAGACTCCCGAGAAGTTGCAAGAAACGCGTCATGCGCTGGGCGCTCCGGACGGGTCGCGAAAGGTGGCCAGAAACAAGCACGGGTCGCGCTCCGGCACAACCCGGTGCGGCATGCGGCCTCTCTCCCTGCAGCTATCCGACGTGGATATCGGTGTGGACGAAGTCGTTTCCCTTGAACAGGAGTGGCGCGCCGCAGGCCCTGGCGCAGGCATAGGCGAAGCAATCGCCGAAATTGAGGGCGGCCCGATGCCGGCCGCGGCCGTAGATGCGGGACGCCCGAAGGGCTTCGCGGCCGATCGCGGCCCCGATCTCGACCATCTCCGCCTTGGTTTCCTCGACGAATCGCTCGACCAGCGCCTCCGCTTGCTCGAACGGGATCTGGGCCTCCCGGGCAAGGCCGATGACGGCCTCCCAGACCGACAGGGCGGAGACCTGGCTGCGAGGTGCCTGCGACAGACGCGAGGCGAGCGATTCCCAGCCTTCCTCCTGCGCGATGATGGCAATGATGGCCGAGGCGTCGACGAACATCAGAAACCGCCGCCCTCCTCGTCGAAGAACGCCTTGTCGGCCTTCAGCCCAGTCTTCGGATACCGCGCATAGCGATCTCCGATGGCGCGCAGCCGCTCGACCAGCGGCGCCGTTCCGGCGGCCCGATGGTATTCGTTCTCGACGGCCTCGCGGATGGTCTCGGTCAGGCCCTTCTGCTTGAGCTTGGCCAGGCGTCGCACGGCTGCATCCGTGGCCTCATCTTTGACGGAGAATGCCATTACATACCTCCTGGTATAGATCTCTATATAGGTCGGTATAGAAGCGTCTTCAAATGAGATCCTGCGCGACCGCACGCGGCGCGCTCAGGGCGTGGGCGGCAGCGGCAGCCGGCGGCTGTCCTTGATGGTGTCGAGCACGATGCGCGAGCGGATGGCGGAAACGCCGTCGATCCGCATCAGGCTGTCCATGATGAAGCGCGACAGATCCTTCAGGTCCGGCGCCACCACGCGCAGCTCGTAGTCGGCGTCGCCGGTCACGGCGCAGCATTCGACGATCTCGGGGTGGCGCTGCACCGCCTCGCGGAAGGCCTCCGCGGTGAAGGCGCCATGCTTCTCCAGCGTGATCGAGATATAGGCGGCGACCGACAGGCCGATGCGGTCGGGGTCCAGCAATGCCGCGTAGCCGCGGATCACCCCGGCCTCCTCCAGCCGCTGCAGCCGCCGGGCGCATTGCGACGGCGACAGCAGCACCCGTTCGGCCAGGGCGATGTTGCTCATCCGGGCGTCGTCCTGCAGCGCCGCCAGAATCCGCCAGTCGAAGCCATCCAGCGCGTCCGTCGCCATCTCCGGGCATCCTCGCCGTGTTCGGTGCGCGAATCGCGCATGCCGTGGCCGGACGATACGCCGGGCAGCCGCCCTCGTCAGCCTGACGCTGTTCCCCTTGGGTTCTCCCCCTAGCATGCCTACATCTTCGGAAACGGGACGCGCCGGCTGGCGCCGCCCCTTCCGCTCCCAAGGTTCTGCCATGCCCGGCTACGAAACCCGCTTCCTCCTCGACGCCTCGGCGCCGGGGCCCGAGGCCTCGACGCCATCCGCCGCCTCGACAGGCGCCGATGCGCTCGACGCCTATTCCCGCACCGTGATCGACGCCGTGCGCGCCGCCGCGCCCTCGGTCGTGCATCTCCGTGTCTCCGGCAAGGGGCCGGACGGCGGCCTGGTGCCCCAGGGCAGCGGCTCCGGCGTGATCTTCACCCCGGACGGCTTCGTCCTGACCAACAGCCATGTGGTGCATGGCGCGGCGTCGATCACCGCCACGCTCAGCGACGGCCGCAGCGTCATCGCCTGGCCGGTCGGCGAGGACCCGGACACCGACCTCGCGGTGCTGCGCCTGCACGACAGCGTACCGGGCTGGGCGCCGCTCGGCTCCTCCGCCGCGCTGCAGGTCGGCCAGCTGGTGGTCGCCATCGGCAACCCGCTGGGCTTCGAGGCGACGGTGACGGCCGGCGTGGTCAGCGCCCTCGGCCGGTCGCTGCGCGGCCGGTCCGGCCGGCTGATCGACGGCGTGCTGCAGACCGATGCGGCGCTGAACCCCGGCAACAGCGGCGGCCCGCTGGTCGACGCGCTCGGCCGGGTGGTCGGCATCAACACCGCGATGATCGCCGGCGCCCAGGGCCTGTGCTTCGCCATCGGCAGCGACACCGCCCTGGTGGTGGCGTCGGAGATCATCCGCCATGGCCGGGTGCGGCGCGCCTCGCTCGGCATCGCCGCGCAGACCATCCGGCTGCCGCGGCCGACGCAGCTGGCGCTCGGCCTGCCTGCCCCCGGCGGCGTGCGGGTGGCGGAGCTGCTGCCCGGCGGCGCCGGGGCCACGGCGCTGCGCGTCGGCGACGTGATCCTGGCGATCGACGGCCATCCGGTCGACGGCGTCGACGCGCTGCACCGGCTGCTCGGGGTGGACCGGGTCGGCGTCGCCACCGCCCTGCGCCTGCTGCGCGACGGCCGGGTGCCGGAGGTGTCGGTGACGCCGCGCGAGCGGACGAGCTGACCGGCCTTACTCGAAGGTGGTGGCCATGCTGGCGCCGTAGGCGATGATGCCGCCGCCGGTCAGCGCCACCGCCGGGATATCGTGCGCCTCGATGTTCCCGAAGTCCTTCTCGCGGGTGTAGAAGCCGCCGCGCGCGTACTGCGCGTCATAATATTCGCCCAGCCGCTTGGCATAGGCCAGCTGCTCCGGCCCGTCGGTCGGCTGCTGTGACTGCGCCTGGATATAGCTCTGCAGCGCGACATTGACCTCGCGCTGCGAGGCGATGGCCGTGCCGGGATACAGCCTCACCCGTTCGGCCATGAAGCCGGCGGCCTTGGCCTCGGCGGCGTCGTTCTGCTTCGCCGACACCCGCTTCAGCCCGTCCCAGGCATCGGTCAGGTCGGGCCAGGCCATCCCGGCCTGGCGGTACAGGCTCTTGGCCTCGCCGGGGTTGCCGGCCTCGGCGGCCTTGGCCTGGGCCAGCAGGGCCTCGCCGCGGCTCTGGTCGAAGCCGGCTTCGCCGGAGGCGGCCGCGCTCTGCAGCACCGTCGGCGGCAGCGCCGGCTGATACGGCTCGGCGGCGCAGGCGGCGAGGACAAGGAGGGCCAGCGGGGTGAGGGTGCGCAGCAGCATGGCCCATCCTTAGCGCAAAGCGGTCCGCGCCGCCATGGACGCGTCGCCGCGACGGCCTGTGATAGAATGGACGTCGGCCTATCAGGGTGGTGCGGATGAGCCTCGCGATCCCGATCCTTCTGCTTCTGCTGATTGCCGTCTTTGTCTATCGCAGCCTGGCGCCGGCCCGCCGCCGTGTCGCGGCCGCCCGGTCGGGCTCGGGCGCCGTTCCGGCCGGGTCCGACGGCGGCTCCTCGACCGGATCCCACGCGTCCCATTGCGGCGATTCGGGCGGGTCCGATGCCGGCAGCTGCGGTGGCGATTCGGGGGGTGGCGGCGGTGGTGGAGGAGGCGGCGACTGATCAGCCGCCGCGTGGCGGCTTCAGGCCGCAGCCGCGCAGGATCAGCCCGGTGACGTGCCGGCCGGCGACCAGGAAGACGTCGTCATCCAGCGCCTCGCGCCCCAGCACGGCCCGGATCTGGGCCTCGAAATCGGCATAGGTCTGGGTCGCGGCCCACAGGGTGAAGACCAGATGCCGCGGGTCGACGGGCGCCATCCGGCCGGCGGCGATCCAGCCCTCGATCACCCGCGCCTTCTCGTCGATCGTCCGCTTCAGCTTGCCCGACAGGTAGTCGGCGACCTGCGGCGCGCCGTGGATGATCTCGTTGGCGAAGACCTTCGACGCCAGCGGCCGGCTGCGCGACCAGCGCATCTTGTCGCGGATATAGGCGGCCAGCGCCTCGGCCGGGTCGCGCTCCGGCACCAGATGGTCGAAGGCATCGACCCACAGGTCGAGGATGCGGGCCAGCACGGCGCGGTACAGCGCCTCCTTGGTGCCGAAATAGTAATGCACGTTGGCCTTCGGCAGCCCGGCGCGTTCGGCGATGCCCTGCATGGTGGCGCCGGAGAAGCCGGCCTCGGCGAACACGCCCTCGGCGGCGTCCAGGATCTGCGCCTCGCGGGCCCGGCGCAGGCGGCTGCCCGCGCTCGGCCGCGGTGTGTCCAGGCCTGTGTCGTCCGGCGATTCCAGCATCTCGGCATCGGTCATGCCGGCAATATCGGCCGGAAGGCCGGCGCCGTCGATAGCTCAGCGTGCCGGTTCCGCGGCCCCTGGCCGGGCCGGCTCAGACTCGCCCCGTCCGGCCAGCGCGATGCCGGCGACGATGAAGACGCTGCCGACCAGGGCGGCGGTCTGCGGCACCTGGCCCAGGATCGGCCAGGCCAGCACCGTCGCCACCACCGGCTGGCCGTAGCCGGCGATGGCGGAGAAGCCGGCGTCGAGCGTGCGCAGCGCCTTGGCGATCAGGATCTGGGAGGCGAAGGCGATCAGCGCCTGGGCCGCCAGGTTCACCCAGCCGGACGCTCCTGCGGCAGGATCCGGTCCTGCAGCAGCGCCACCGGCAGCGCGCCCAGCGCGGCGCCGACCAGCGCGGCGCCGACCAGGGTCCAGAAGGTGACGGTGGCGGCGTCCTGCCGCCGGCACAGGTCGGCCGAGATCAGGAAGCAGACAGCGTAGAACAGGGCGGCCAGCAGCGCCATGCCGTTGCCCAGCAGGTCGCCGCCGGCGGCGCCGCGGGCCCCGGCCAGGATGGCGATGCCGAGGAAGGCGACCAGGCCGCCGCCGACCACCCGCCCGTCCGGCCGGCGGCGCCGCCACAGCACCGGCAGCAGCGCCACCAGCAGCGGGTAGATCATCACCAGCAGCGTCGCCTCCAGCACGCTGGTGCGCATGATCGAGGCGTTCCACAGCACCAGGTCGCCGGCCAGCATCACCCCGGCCAGCAGGGCGAGGCCGATGTCCCGCGCCGGCATGCCGGGCGAGCGCCAGGCCAGGATCGCGGCCGGGATGCAGCTGAGGACCAGGCGCCAGAAGGCGGTGGCGGCGGGGTCGACCGAGCTGGTGCGGACCAGGATCGGGCCGATCCCCGACAGGCCGACGCCGGCATAGAGCTGGCCGAGGGCGTTCCTGCGCATCGTAACCACCTTTCTGGAGTTTGCTGGTAACGATATAGGTCTCGCTGAAACCTGTCAAATGGGCTATGCTGGTTTCATGTCACCTGAGCCGTCCTCTCCGTCCGAGCCGCAGCTGGTCGGCGGCTTCGCCTGCCTGGATTTCTGCAACACTCTGTCCGGATGGGGCGGGCCGGGGCCGCGGGAGCGGGCCGGCGACCCCGCCGCGCTGGCCGCCTGGTGCGCGCATGCCTTCGGCGAGACGCCGCGGATCGACGCGGCGGACTGGACCCGGCTGATCGGGCTGCGTGGGGTGCTGCATGCGGTGCTCGACGCCGTGGCGACCCGGGCCGAGCCGCCGGCAGAGGCGGTGGCCCAGTTGCAGGCGGAGGTGGCGGAGGCGGCCTCCCGCCGCCGGCTGACCGTCAGCGCGGCCGGAAGCGCCTGGCGGGATGCGCCGCCCGCGGACGGTGTGGCGGTGCGGCACCGCCTGGCGATGGATGCGCTCGACCTGCTGCTCCAGGGCGAGCCGGCGCGGCTGAAGCGCTGTGCCGGCCACGACTGCGGCTGGCTGTTCTACGACCGCAGCAAGAACGCCAGCCGCCGCTGGTGCCTGATGGCCGATTGCGGCACCACCGACAAGGTCCGCCGCTTCCGCCAGCGGCAGCGATCGGGGGCATGAGACCGGCCTATCCCACTCGGCGGTACAGGCCCGGATAATCCAGCACCAGCTCGTTGGCGTCGGTGCTGATCTCGGCGGTGAAGCCGCTGCCGTCCAGCGATTCGAAGCGCCAGCGCCGTAGAGCAACGGCGGTGTAGCGCTGCGGCGCGGCAAAGGGAGCCAGGTCCGGCAGCGGCAGATACGCCACCTTGATCTCGGCCGATTCGCCGGGCTGCAGCCCCAGCCGCCGGATCGGCAGGGTGTTGGTGAAGGGCGTCGCCACCAGGTCGACATCGATGCAGCCGTCCAGCGCCGGCAGTGGCGTGCCGTCGCCGGTGGTCCAGGCGCCGCCGCCATCGGCCAGGAGACGCAGCCGCCGGTCCCCGGCATGGTCGGTCACCGCCACCGACCGCACCCGCCATTCGGCGTCCATCACCATGGTGTAGCTCAGCGCCCATTCCACGCCCGCATCGCCGCCGATCACGACGCTGTCGGCCTGGATCCAGGCGCCGCTGCGGTGCAGCCGCAGATGCTCCAGGCCGATGCCTTCGGCCGGGGCCCATCGGACATGTCGATCCATGCACCGTCTCCCGTGCGCTCGCTTGCGATCGTTCCTGAAACGTTCCTAGCATGATTCGGGTCCTGGAAACAAACGAGAGTGATACTGATTCTCAATTCAAAATAGAGTTGACCATTTGGTCAGGTTCTCGATACCGTCTCGGTCAGGTGAGGTGCGGCGCCGCAGCGGAATCCGGGAAATCCGGGCGCGGCGCCGGGATGTGAGGGCCGGGAACGGCCGGCGAGGGGCCGGCCGGATCGGCCATCGGAGGCTGGGAATGACGACGGGATCCGACATCGCGGCCGGGCGCCTCGGCGCCGACCGCATCGCCGAGGACTTCGCGGAGATCCATCCGCCGCTCGACCGGCGCACCGCGCTGATCGAATCCAGCCGCTGCTATTTCTGCTACGACGCGCCCTGCATCGAGGCCTGCCCGACCGGGATCGACATCCCGGCCTTCATCAAGGGCGTCGCCACCGACAATGTGAAGGGCGCGGCGCAGGCCATCCTGACCGCCAACATCATGGGCGGCATGTGCGCCCGGGTCTGCCCGGTCGAGGAGCTGTGCGAGGATGCCTGCGTCCGCAACCACCAGGAGGAGAAGCCGGTGGCGATCAGCGCCCTGCAGCGCTACGCCACCGACCATGTGTTCCTGCGCGGCGAGCAGCTGTTCAGCCGCGCGCCCCTGACCGGCAAGCGCGTCGCCGTGGTCGGCGCCGGCCCGGCCGGCCTTGCCTGCGCCCACCGCCTCGCCGTGCTCGGCCACGACGTCGTCGTGTTCGAGGCGAAGCAGAAGGGCGGCGGGCTGAACGAATACGGTCTCGCCGCCTACAAGATGGCGGACGGCTTCGCCCAGGCGGAGCTGGCCTATATCCTCGAGATCGGCGGCATCGAGATCCGCACCGGCCTGGCGCTGGGCCGCGAGGTGTCCTTGAGCGAGCTGCGGCGCGACTTCGACGCCGTGTTCCTCGGCCTCGGCCACAACGCCGTCAACGCGCTGGGCTGCGACGGCGAGGCCATGGCCGGGGTGGAAAGCGCCGTCGACTTCATTGCCCGGCTGCGCCAGGCCGCGGACAAGCGGGCGGTGCCGGTCGGCCGCCGCGTTATCGTGATCGGCGGCGGCAACACCGCGATCGACGCCGCCACCCAGGCTAAGAAGCTGGGGGCGGAGGAGGTGACGCTGGTCTACCGCCGTGGCGCCGAGCAGATGTCGGCGACCTGGAAGGAGCAGGACTGGACCCAGGTCAACGGCGTCACCGTCCGGCATTGGGCCCAGCCGCGCCGTATCCTGGGCTGGCCGGCCAACGGACGCGGCCCGTCGGTCAAGGAGGTCGAGTTCGAGCACACCCAGCTCGACGCCCAGGGCCGCCTGACCGGCACCGGCGACCGCTTCACCGTGCTGGCCGACCAAGTCTTCACCGCCATCGGCCAGTACCTCGTGCCGTCTGCTTTCGCCAACGAGGCGGAGACGCTGGACATGGCCGGCAACCGCATCGCCGTGAACGAGGAGCGGCAGACCTCGCTGTCCGGCGTCTGGGCCGGCGGCGACTGCGTGCCGGGCCAGGACCTGACCGTCAGCGCCGTGCAGGACGGCAAGCTGGCGGCGCTGTCGATCGACCGGGCGCTGCGGCGCTGAATGTGCTACATAAGTAGTGCATTCGGAGGAGCGATGCCATGAGCGACGGGTCCAGCACCACCATCACGTTGCGCGAGGCCAATCAGGGCTTCGCCGAGATGATCCGCGCGGTCGAATCCGGCCAGGAATTCGTCATCACCCGCCGCGGCGAGCCGGTGGCGCGGGTGGTGCCGGTGTCGCGCCGGCGCGTCCTGACCCCATCCCAGCAGGAAGCACTGGAGCGAACCCGCGAATTGGCGGCTCGCGGGTTCGACCTCGGCGGCTGGCCGGGCCGCGACGCGATCTACGACGAGCGAATGGATGAGCTGGCTCGCAGGCGTGGCGAGAAATGAGTCATCGCTTCTCCCTCGACGCCAACGTCCTGTTTTACGCCATCGATGGAAGGGACTTGGTGAAACAGGGCCGCGCGCTTGATCTGGTCGGCCGCTCGGCAATGGTGGATTGCGTCGTCTCGCTGCAGGCGCTGGGCGAGTTCTTCCATTCCGCGTCACGGCGACGGCTGCGGGAGAAGTCTCTGCTGTCGGTCCAGACGCAAAGATGGTCGGAGCTGTTCCCGATCGTCTCGTCGACGCCGAAGCTGCTGCCCCAGGCCCTGCAGCTGGCCGAGCAGGGGCAGGTGTCGTTCTGGGATGCGATGCTGGTGGCAACTGTGGCCGAAGCCGGCTGCACCACGCTGCTGAGCGAGGACATGGCGGACGGCGTGGCGTTGGGCGGCGTCACCGTGCGCAACCCGTTCCGGGGCGACCGGCTGCCGGATGAGATCGAGACGCTGTTGACGGTTTGACCCGACCGGCGCCGCCGGTCGGACGAGATGCAAACGGCCGCAGAGCCGAGGAACACCAGCTGGAGGCTGTCATGGCCGATCTGAGCAACGACTTCGTGGGGATCCGCTCCCCGAACCCGTACTGGCTGGCCTCGGCGCCGCCGACGGACAAGGAGTACAACGTCGTCCGCGCCTTCCGCGCCGGCTGGGGCGGGGTGGTGTGGAAGACGCTGGGCGAGGACCCGCCGGTGGTCAACGTCTCGTCCCGCTACGGCGCCGTCAGCTACAACGGCACCCGCGTCGCCGGCCTCAACAACATCGAGCTGATCACCGACCGGCCGCTCGAGCTCAACCTGCGCGAGATCAAGCAGGTCAAGCGCGACTGGCCGGACCGGGCGATGATCGTGTCGCTGATGGTGCCCTGCGAGGAGCAGAGCTGGAAGTCGATCCTGCCGCTGGTCGAGGACACCGGTGCCGACGGCATCGAGCTCAACTTCGGCTGCCCGCACGGCATGTCGGAGCGCGGCATGGGCTCCGCCGTCGGCCAGGTGCCGGAATATGTCGAGATGGTCGCGCGCTGGTGCAAGCAGTACACGCGCATGCCGGTGATCGTGAAGCTGACGCCGAACATCACCAACATCCTGGGGCCGGCCCGGGCGGCCAAGCGCGGCGGCGCCGACGCGGTGTCGCTGATCAACACCATCCAGTCGATCGTGTCGATCGACCTGGACCTGATGGCGCCGACGCCGACGGTCGATGGCCTGGGCACCCATGGCGGCTATTGCGGCCCGGCGGTGAAGCCGATCGCGCTGCGCATGGTCGGCCAGATCGCCCGCGACCCGGAATGCCAGGGCATGGCGATCTCGGCGATCGGCGGCATCTCGACCTGGCGCGACGCGGCGGAGTTCATGGCGCTCGGCGCCGCCAACGTCCAGGTCTGCACCGCGGCGATGACCCACGGCTTCAAGATCGTCGAGGACATGTCGTCCGGCCTGGCCAACTGGATGGACGGCAAGGGCTATGCCGACACCCGCGCCTTCCAGGGGCTGGCGGTGCCGAACTTCGTCGAATGGCAGGATCTGAACATCAACTTCAAGTCGATCGCCGCCATCGACCAGGACGCCTGCATCCAGTGCGGCAAGTGCTACATCGCCTGCGAGGACACCTCGCACCAGTCGATCTTCGCGCTGCGCACGCCGGAGGGCGGCCGCCGCTACGAGATCAACGAGGAAGAGTGCGTCGGCTGCAACCTGTGCATGCATGTCTGCCCGGTCGACAACTGCATCACCATGCAGACGGTCGACACCGGCCGGCCCTATCTCAACTGGCAGCACCACCCCAACAACCCGATGCGCAAGGACGCTGCCGAATAACCCCTTACTTTGATGCAATTTGGCATCGTCGGCTCGGAAGTGATCGGTCATGATGGCGCCCTTCCGATCATTCGATACGAAAAGAAGCGAGGGGTACAATGGCTGTCATGCGACGCGCGGTGCTGGTGGGGATCGTGGCCGCGGCGCTCGCCGGATGTGCCGGCAAGGAGCCGGCCTCCGGACCTGTGGCGGAGGCGAAGATCGACGATTTCGCCGGCTCCTGGATCGGCTCGAGCCAGGAGGAGGTGCAGCGGGCCTCGGCGGTGATCGTCGAGCCGCGGACCGACGGCGGCTTCCGGCTGTTCTGGCGCAATGTCCAGGCCGGCGACGGCGCCGACGGGCTGGAGTTCCGGGAGCGCGAGCTGGCCTTCCAACCCTCGACCCGGCCGAACTTCTGGACCGCCACGGTTCCGGCCGACCGCGCCTATGCCACCGCCAGCCTGTCAGGCCCGACCCTGACGGTCGAGGTCGTCGGCGCCACCAAGGAAGGCAAGGTCGAGCGCCAGCTCTATCGCCGCACCCTGGTCGACACCACCCATCTGAAGCTGGCCTACACGCGCGAGGTGGCGGGCCAGCCGGCCTCCACCATCGAGGCCGAGTTCATCCGCAAGCCGGCCTGATCGGGGATCGGGCCTAAGGAATTGACGATGCAGCAGAACATCCAGATCGACCCGCAGCGCCTCTGGGACGCGATCATGGAGACCGCCGAGTTCGGCAAGACCGCGAAGGGCGGGGTCAAGCGTCTGACCCTGACCGACCTGGACAAGCAGGTGCGGGACTGGTTCCGGCGGCAATGCGAGGCGGTCGGCTGCACCGTCACCGTCGACGAGGTCGGCAACATGTTCGCCCGCCGGCCGGGCCGGGACAATGCGCTGCCGCCGATCTGCGTCGGCAGCCATCTCGACACCCAGCCGACGGGCGGCAAGTTCGACGGCATCCTGGGCGTGCTGTCGGGGCTGGAGCTGCTGCGCACGCTGCACGACACCGGCTACGAGACCAACGCGCCGATCGAGGTGATCAACTGGACCAATGAGGAAGGCTCCCGCTTCGCCCCGGCGATGCTGGCCTCCGGCGTGTTCGCCGGGGTGTTCACCAAGGAGTACGCCTATAGCCGCGAGGACCGCGACGGCCAGCGCTTCGGCGACGAGCTGGACCGGATCGGCTATCGCGGCCCGGTCCCGGTCGGCCAGCGCCGGCTCGGCGCGCATTTCGAGCTGCATATCGAACAGGGGCCGATCCTCGAGGCCGAGGAGAAGGTGATCGGCGTCGTCACCGGCGTGCAGGGCATGCGCTGGTACGAGGTCACGGTGACCGGCCGCGAGAGCCATGCCGGGTCGACCCCGATGCGGCTGCGGCGCGACGCGCTGCGCGGTGCCGCCCGGATGATCGAGGCGGTGATCGCGGTCGGCGACACCACCGCCGATGCGGTCGCCACGGTCGGCCTGGTCGAGGTTCGGCCGAACAGCCGCAACGTCATCCCCGGCGAGGTGTTCTTCACCATCGACTACCGCAACCCCGACGATGCGAAGATCGGGGTGATGGAGGCGGCGGCGCGGGCGGCGATCGACCGGATCGCAGCCGAGTTGAAGCTCGAGGTCAAGGTCGAGGCGATCTGGGATTCGCCGGCGGTGAAGTTCGACCCGGCCTGCATTGATGCGGTCGAGGCGGCGGCCCGGTCGAACGGCTTCGCCCATCGCCGCATCGTCTCCGGCCCCGGGCATGACTCGGCCTACATCGCCCGGGTGGCGCCGACCGCGATGATCTTCGTGCCGTGCCGCGAGGGCATCAGCCACAACGAGGAGGAGAGCATCGAGTTCGACCACGCCGCCGCCGGGGCCAATGTGCTGCTGCGCGCCGTGCTCGACTACGACCGCTCGCTCGAACAGAAGGCGGCCTGAGGCATGGCGGTGTCGGCGGTCCGACAGTCTCCGCGGACGGATTCCGCCGCCCCGCCGGTGGTCGAGGCCCGGCGCCTCGGCCTGACCTTCCAGACCGCCGATGCGCCGGTGGTGGCGCTGCAGGATGTCGACCTGACCATCGGCGAGGGCGAGTTCGTGTCGCTGATCGGCCCGTCCGGCTGCGGCAAGACCACGCTGATGCGGGTGGTGGCCGACCTGGTGCGGCCGACCGCCGGCTCGGTCACGGTGAACGGGATGACGCCGGAGCAGGCGCGGCTGGCCCGCGCCTATGGCTATGTGTTCCAGGCGCCGGCGCTGTACCCCTGGCGCAATGTCCGCCGCAATGTCGAGCTGCCGCTCGAGATCATGGGCGTGCCGGCGGCGGAGCGGCAGGAGCGGGCGCGGGCGGCGCTCGGCACCGTCGGCCTCGGTCCGTTCGAGAAGAAGTTCCCCTGGCAGCTCTCCGGCGGCATGCAGCAGCGCGTGTCGATCGCCCGCGCCCTCGGCTTCCAGCCGAAGCTGCTGCTGATGGACGAGCCCTTCGGCGCGCTCGACGAGATCACCCGCGACAACCTCAACGTCCACCTGCTGGACCTGTGGAACCGCAGCAACCTGACCGTGATTTTCGTCACCCATTCGATCCCCGAGGCGGTGTTCCTGTCCTCCAAGATCGTGGTGATGTCGCCGCGGCCGGGCCGGATCCTCGACGTGATCGACAGCGACCTGCCGCGCGAGCGCGACCTCGACATCCGCGAGACGCCGGAATTCCTCGCCATCGCCCAGCAGGTCCGCGAAGGCCTGCGGGCCGGGCATTCCTACGAGTGAGGGCATCGCGCCCATGACCGCGCTCGCCGAATCGCTTCCGGCCCGGCCGGGGACCTGGGCACGGCTCAAGGGCGGGCGAGCGCTGCCGCTGGCGACCGTGCTCGGCGCCTTCCTGATCCTCTGGTATCTCGGCTCGTTCTGGCTGAACGCGCCGGCGGCGGTGGAGCGGCTGAACCGCGCCGGGCCGGACTGGACCACCGCACAGTTCTTCGACGCGATCTGGAAGCTGGACCGGCCGCTGCTGCCGACGCCGGACCAGGTCGCGACCGATCTGTGGGGCAGCACCGTCGGCCGCCCGGTGACCAGCAACCGCAGCCTCGTCTACCACGCCTGGGTGACGATGAGCTCGACCCTGGTCGGCTTCGTGCTCGGCACGCTGCTCGGCATCGGGCTCGCCGTCGGTATCGTCCATGTGCCGACGCTCGACCGGTCGCTGATGCCCTGGGTGATTGCCAGCCAGACCGTGCCGATCCTGGCGATCGCGCCGATGATCGTGGTCGTGCTCGGCAATATCGGCCTTACCGGCGTGGTGCCGAAATCGATCATCTCAGCCTATCTCAGCTTCTTCCCGGTCACCATCGGCATGGTCAAGGGGCTGCGTTCGCCCGACCCGCTGCAGCTCGACCTGATGCGCACCTACTCCGCCCGGGGCGCCCAGGTGTTCTGGAAGCTGCGCTGGCCGGCGGCGGTGCCGTTCCTGTTCCCCAGCCTGAAGATCGGCATCTCGCTGGCCCTGGTCGGCGCCATCGTCGGCGAGTTGCCGACCGGCGCCCAGGCCGGCATCGGCGCGCGGCTGCTGACCGGCTCCTATTTCGGCCAGATGATCCAGCTGTGGTCGGCGCTGGTGATGGCGGCGATCCTGGCCCTGCTCTGCGTCTACGCGGTGACCCTGACCGAACGCGCCGTGATCGCCAGCCGCGGAGGCCGGGGATGAGCGCGCGGGTGCTGCGCAGCTTCGGCTGGCTGCTCCTGGCGGTGGTCCTCGCCGGCTTCGTCCTGTGGTGGATCGATGCCGGCGGCGTGTTCGCGTCCGGCACCGCCTGGATCGCCCTGCCGATCGTCGCGGCGGTGGCCGCGTCCTGGGCAGCGCTGCACGGCCTGTCGCCGGTGCCCGGCCGGGCCGCCGGCATCGCCGTGCCGGTCCTGTTCGGCGCCGCGCTGCTGTGGCTGTGGCAGGTGCTGGTCACCGGGTTCCAGGTGCCGCAGATCCTGCTGCCGGCGCCGTCGCAGATCGCGGGCCGCTTCGCCGCCAGCACCGACACGCTATGGGTCGACTTCGTCCAGACCTTCATCCGCTCGGCCATCCCGGGCTTCCTGATCGGCTCCGGCGCCGGCTTCCTGACGGCGGTGGCGATCGATCGGTCGCCCTTCCTGCAGCGCGGCCTGCTGCCGCTCGGCTCCGCCGTCTCGGCCATGCCGATCGTCGGCATCGCGCCGATCATGATCATGTGGTTCGGCTTCGACTGGCACTCCAAGGCCGCCGTGGTCGTGGTCATGACCTTCTTCCCGATGCTGGTGAACGCGCTGGCCGGGCTGGAGGCGGCCGGGGCGATGGAGCGCGACCTGATGCGCTCCTACGCCGCCAGCTATTGGCAGACGCTGCGCAAGCTGCGGCTGCCGGGGGCGCTGCCCTTCATCTTCAACGCGCTGAAGCTGAACGCCACCCTGGCCCTGATCGGCGCCATCGTGGCCGAGTTCTTCGGCACCCCGATCTACGGCATGGGCTTTCGCATCTCGACCGAAGTGGCGCGGCTCAATGTCGACATGGTCTGGGCCACCATCCTGGTCGCGGCCGTCGCCGGCTCCGCCTCCTACGGGCTGCTCGCTTTGGTGGAGCGGGCGACCACCTTCTGGCACCCTTCGATGCGGGAAGCGGAACGCTGAACAAGATCTGACGAACGGGAGAGGCTTCACATGAAAAAAACCATTCTGGGACTGGCCGCGATCGCAGCGCTGGGTTTCGGCCCGGCACAGGCGGCGGACCCCTTCACCATCCAGCTGAAATGGGTCACCCAGGCGCAGTTCGGCGGCTATTACGTCGCCGCGGAGAAGGGCTACTACGTCGACGAGGGGCTGGAGGTCACGATCAAGCCTGGCGGGCCGGACATCGCCCCGCCGCAGGTGATCGCGGCCGGCGGCGCCGACGTCATCATCGAATGGATGCCGGCGGCGCTGGCGGCGCGCGAGAAGGGCGTGCCGCTGGTCAATGTGGCGCAGATCTTCAACCGCTCCGGCATGATGCTGACCTGCAAGAAGGACAGCGGCGTCACCTCGCCGGCCGACTTCAAGGGCAAGACCCTCGGCGTCTGGTTCGCCGGCAATGAATATCCGTTCCTGTCCTGGATGGGAAAGCTGGGCCTGTCGACCTCGGGCTCCAACCCGGACGTCAAGGTGCTGCGCCAGGGCTTCAACGTCGACCCGCTGCTGCAGAACCAGGCGGCCTGCATCTCGACCATGATCTACAACGAGTACTGGCAGGTGATCGACGCCGGCGTGCCGGAGAAGGACCTGATCACCTTCTATTACGAGGACCAGGGCGTGGCGACGCTGGAGGACGGGCTGTACGCCCTCGACTCCAAGCTCCAGGACCCGGCCTTTGTCGACCGGCTGGGCCGCTTCATCAAGGCGTCGGTCAAGGGCTGGGCCTATGCCAAGGCGCACCCGGACGAGGCCGGCAAGATCGTGGCCGAGGCCGATGCGTCGGGCGCCACCACCGATGCGGTGCAGACCCGGCAGGCCGAGAACATCGCCAAGCTGATCACCGCGTCGGACGACAAGATCGGCTGGCTCGACCCCGAGGCGTACAAGCGCACGGTGCAGGTGCTGCTGTCGAGCAAGAGCGACCCGGTGATCACCAAGGACCCGGGCGACGCGGCCTGGACCCACGCCGCCTGGGACAAGGCGATGGCCAAGTAGGCATGGCAGCGGCGGGGCCGGCGAAGACCGTCCCCGCCGCGACCCGCCGCTACAGCACGAAGTCGCTGGCGACGAGGCCGATGGCGCCGGTGATCTGGATGTGGAAGTCGGAAATGCCGTCGCGTTGGATGTCGCCGCCGATGGTGGTGACGGTGCCGTCCGAGTGGTAGCGTAGCTGTCCGGCCACGCCCGAATAGAGGGCTGTGCCGATGAAGGTGAAGGCTTGGTCGCCCGCGGTGAAGGGGTCGGCGTCGATCGCCGACAGGTCGATTTTATCGCCCTGGGCGCGGCTGAAGTCGGTGATCCGGTCGGCCGCTCCGACACCGCTCTGGATGCGGTGGGAATAGACGAAGCGATCGGCCCCGGTGCCGCCGCTCAGCGTGTCCTGGCCGCGTTCGCCGAACAGCACGTCGTCGCCCTCGAAGCCGTTCAGCCTGTTGTCGCCGGCGTAGCCGGTGAGGGTGTCGCCGGCCATGCTGCCATTGACGTCCTCGATCGAGATGAAGACGTCGCCTGCGGCACCGCCGCCGCCCATCCCGGTCCCGAGATCGATCGTGACGGCGATGGACGACCCCCAATAGGTGACCAGATCGGTATCGTCGCCGCCATCGAGGCGGTCGGCCCCGCCCTCGCCGCGAAGGATGTCGTAGCCGGCGCCGCCATAAAGCTCATTGTCGCCGGCGTCGCCGGTCAGCCTGTCGGCGCCCAGGGACCCTTCCAGGATTTCGATGTCGTTGGCGACGGTATCGCCCTGGGCCTGGCCGCTCCACGTTGGTCCGCCGATGATCACGATCACGCCGACCAGGCTGCCCTCGTAGCTGAGGGTATCCACCCCATCGCCGCCGGAGAACGCGTCGGCCCCGGCCCCGCCGACCAGCAGGTCGTCCCCGGCGCCGCCCGAAAGCGTGTCGTTGCCGTCCAGCCCCGTCAGCTGGTCGTTCCCGCTGCCGCCCGAAAGCGCGTCGTCGCCTCCCAGGCCCTCCAACCGGTCGTCCCCGGCGCCGCCCGAGAGCGTGTCGTTGCCATCCAGGCCCAAGAGCCTGTTGCTCACGTCGTTGCCGGTGAGGATGTCGGCAAAGAGCGAGCCGGTCACGTTTTCGATGTCATCGGCGACGAGATCGCCTTGCGCATCGCCGCCGGAGCCGGTGCCGCCGAGGGTCGCCGTGACGGCTGCGCCGCTCTCCTGATACGAGAGCAGGTCGTTCCCGGCACCGCCGGCAAGCGTGTCGGCTCCGGCTCCGCCATAGAGGTCATCGTCGCCGTCGCCGCCGGATAGGCTGTCGGTCCCGGCACCGCCATAGAGGCGGTCGGTGTCGGTGCTGCCGGAGAGTGTATCGTTCCCGGCTCCGCCATCGAGGCTGTCGAAGCCGGCGCCGCCGGAAAGGGTATCGTTCCCGTCTCCGCCAAAGAGGTCATCGTCGTCGTCGCCGCCGGAAAGGCTATCGTTCCCGGCTCCGCCGAAGAGGTTGTCGAAGCCGGTGCCGCCGTCGAGGAGGTCGTCGCCCCCGTAGCCGTACAGCTGGTCGAGCCCCGCGTAGCCATAGATCTGCTCGGCCTCGTCCGATCCGTGAATGATGTTGTTGCCGGCGTCCCCGTCGATGCGTCTTGGCATGCTTCCTCTCCTGTTTGAGTGAAGAAGACCAGTGCCGGCGGGGCCGGCACTGGTTTCCTGACCGCTACAGTACGAAGTCGGCCGCCTGCAGTGCAAAGGCGCCGGTGAGCTGGATGTGGAAGTCGGAGACGCCGTCGCCGTTCAGGTCGCCGGCGATGGTGGTGACGCCGGGGGCGGTGACGGCGGCGCGCAGCTCGCCGGCATGATGGGTGAAGGCGCCGGAGCCGATGAAGCCGAAGCCCTGGTCGCCGGCAACCCCGGTGTTGGCGTCGATCCCCGCCAAGTCGATCCGGTCGCCCTGGGCATGGCTGAAATCGGTGATCCGGTCGGCATTGGCCCCGACCACGCTGTCGCCGACGGCGGTGAACTGGAAACGGTCCGCCCCGGCGCCGCCGGTGAGGGTGTCCTGGCCGGCCCGGCCGACGAGGAGGTCGTTGCCGTTCCACCCTTGCAGGACATTGGCGCCGGCATTGCCGTACAGGCTGTCCCAGCCCTGGCCGCCGGAGAGGTTCTCGATGCCGGTCAGGGTGTCGCCCTGGGCCTCGCCGCCGCCGCCGAGGCCGCTGGCAAGGCTGACCACGACCCCGACGGTGCCGCTGTAGTAGCTGGCGGTGTCGGTGCCGGCGCCGCCGTCCAGCCTGTCGGCCCCGGCGCCGCCGCGGAGCACGTCGTTGCCGTTCCAGCCGGCCAGCGTGTTGGCGCCGGCGTCGCCGGCGAGGGTGTCGTTGGCCTGGCCGCCGGTGAGGTTCTCGATCCCGGTCAGGACGTCGCCCTGGGCTTCGCCGCCGCTGGCGGTGTGGGCGCCCAGATCGATCGAGACGCCGGTGGTGGCGTAGTAATAGCTGGCGGTGTCGTTGCCGGCGCCGCCGTCGATCACATCCGCCCCGGCGCCGCCGCGGAGCACGTCGTTGCCGTCCAGCCCCTGCAGCGTGTTGGCGAAGGTGTTGCCGACCAGGCTGTCGCCGCCCAGGCTGCCGATGGCGTTCTCGATGCCGGTATAGGTGTCGCCCTGCGCCTCGCCGCCGCTGCCGACGCCGGATTGCAGGTTCACGGTCACCGGGCCGGTGGTGCCGGAATAGGTCACGGTGTCGCTGCCGGTGCCGCCGAAGAACCGGTCGCCGCCGGTGCCGCCGCGAAGCGTGTCGTTGCCGGCGCCGCCGACGAGCGTGTCATTGCCGTTGCCGCCGGAGAGGGTGTCGTTGACGCTGCCGCCGAACAGGAAGTCGTTGTAGCCGGTGCCGGTGGCGGTGACCGCAGTGGCCGCGGTGTAGAAGACGAAGTTGCCGGCGGTCAGGCTGCCCTTGTTGACGTTCTTGAGGACGATGACTTCGTCGTCGCTGTCGTAGCCGAGGCGGATGATGGTGTCGTCGCCGCTCTGCTCCATGAAGGGCGTCAGGCTGGCGAGGTCG
>NZ_JBQJIK010000026.1:0-91001 GCF_052078665.1 Inquilinus sp. CA228
CGCCTGTTTCAGCAACCGCCGGGCCTCGACCAGGAAGCTCTTCCCCGCCGGGGTCAGCCGCACCGACCGGCTGGTGCGCTCGAACAAAGCGACGTCGAGGATGCGCTCCAGGATCTGCACCTGCCGGCTGAGGGGCGGCTGGGTCATGTTCAGCCGGGCGGCGGCGCGGCCGAAATGCAGCTCCTCGGCGACGGCGACGAAGCAGCGCAGTTGGTTGAGGTCGAACATCGGTGGGCGTCCCGCGTCAGTCATGGCCGGATACTGCCCCGTCTGCCGCGTCAGTCCCACACCGCCAGCATCTCCTTCTGCACATAGTCCAGATGCGCGGCCATCGCCGACCGGGCCCGGTCGGGGTCGCCGGCGGCGATCGCGGTGGCGATGCCGTCATGGTCGGCCATGATCCGGTCCAAGAGGGCCGGCTGGCGCGACAGGTGCAGATGGAAGGCGGCGCTCAGCCCCTCCTCGCGGCCGCGCCACAGGGTCAGGGCGATCTCGCGCAGCGCCTGGTTGCCGCAATGCTCGGCGATCAGCAGGTGCAGGGCGCGGTCCGATTCCTGCGACCATTCCCGCCGCGCCGTCTGGCCGCGCATGGCGGCGACGATGCCGGCCAGCTCGGTCCGGCCCTCTGCGGTGATGTGCCGGGCCGCCAGCGCCGCCAGCTCCGGCTCCACCAGCGCCCTTGCCTGCATGATCTCCAGCGCCGAATGGTCGGCCTCGGGCAAAGCGCTGCCGGGTTTGGCCGCGGCGCGGACGAAGGCGCCGACCCCGACCTTGACCTCGACCAGCCCCGCCACCTCCAGCGCGATCAGCGCCTCGCGCACGGTCGGGCGGCTGACGCCCAGCTCCTGCGCCAGGTCGCGCTCGGACGGCAGCTGCTGCCCCGGCTTGAACTCGCCCGACTCGATCAGCGCCGTGATCTGCTCGGCGATCTGGATGTAGAGCTTGCGATTGACGACCGCTTGAAGGGGCATCCTGCCCTGCCGCTTGAAGGTCCACCTTTGGTCCGGCCGGCACCCAAAGAATCTTGGTCTAAATCCCATTTGAACTGGCCTGACCACTTGACAGCCTAGCCGTTCCCACGCCCTAATGCCAGGGCCTGCCGCCGAAAACGGCAGGGAAAGCCGCCGGAGAGCGGTCATGGAACGTCGCCCGGCGCCGCCGTCATGGCGCGCCGTCCTGGGACGGAGACATCCTTGAAAATCGACCGGATCAGCGTCCTCGACATCCGTTTCCCGACCGCGAAAGCGCTGGACGGGTCGGACGCCATGAATCCCGACCCCGACTATTCCGCCGCCTATGTGATCCTGTCGACCGATGGCGATCTGGAAGGCCATGGCCTGACCTTCACCATCGGCCGCGGCAACGACATCGTCTGCGCCGCGATCGAGGCGCTGAAGCCGGCGGTGCTGGGCCGCGACCTGGCGGACTTCACCCGCGACATGGGCGCCACCTACCGCCACCTCACCGGCGACAGCCAGCTGCGCTGGCTCGGGCCGGAGAAGGGGGTGATGCAGCTCGCCACCGCGGCGATGCTGAACGCGATCTGGGACCTCTGGGCCAAGGCCGAGGGCAAGCCGCTGTGGCGCCTGCTGGCCGACATGACGCCCGAGGAGACGGTGCGCTGCATCGATTTCCGCTACATTACCGACGCGCTGACGCCGGCCGAGGCGGTGGAGCTGCTGCGTAAGCAGGAGGCCGGCAAGGCGGCGCGGATCGAGCAACTGCTGGCCGAGGGCTATCCCGCCTACACCACCAGCGCCGGCTGGCTCGGCTACAGCGACGACAAGATCCGCCGCCTGGTGCGCGAGGCGCTGGCCCAGGGCTTCAAGGCCTTCAAGATCAAGGTCGGCGCCGACCGCGATGCCGATTTGGCCCGCGCCGCGCTGGTCCGCGCCGAGATCGGCGACGACCTGACCTTCATGGTCGATGCCAACCAGGTCTGGGATGTCGGCCAGGCGATCGAATGGTCGGTCGCGTTCTTGCCCTTCAAGCCGCTGTGGGTGGAGGAGCCGACCAGCCCCGACGACATCCTCGGCCACGCCCAGATCGACCGGGTGCTGCGGCGCTACGGCACTCGCGTGGCGACCGGCGAGCATGTCCACAACCGGGTGATGTTCAAGCAGTACCTGCAGGCGACGGCCATGGGTTTCTGCCAGATCGACGCGGCCCGGGTCGGCGGCGTCAACGAGAACCTGGCGATCATCCTGATGGCGGCCAAGTTCGGCGTGCCGGTCTGCCCCCATGCCGGCGGCGTCGGCCTGTGCGAATACGTGCAGCATCTGTCGATGTGGGACTTCATCTCGGTCAGCGGCAGCAAGGAGCGCCGCTTCATCGAATATGTCGACCATCTGCACGAGCATTTCGTCGACCCGGTGCGGATCGAGAACGGCTGCTACGCCGTGCCGACCGCGCCCGGCTATTCCATCGCCATGAAGCCCGCCTCGCTCCAGGCCCATCGCTTCCCCGACGGCAGTGCCTGGCGCGACGACCAGGAGACCCGCCCATGAGCGCAACCTTCCTGCCGGAGGAGAAGAAGGCCTGGTTCGTCCAGGACCGTTTCGGCATGTTCATCCATTGGGGCCTGTACGCCCTGCCGGCCCGGCATGAATGGGTGAAGAGCCGGGAGGAGATCGGCGACGAGGCCTACCAGGCTTATTTCGAGCATTTCGACCCCGACCTCTACGACCCGCGCGACTGGGCCGCTCGGGCCCGCAAGGCCGGCATGAAATACGTGGTGCTGACCGCCAAGCACCATGAGGGCTTCTGCCTGTGGGACAGCCAGGTCACCGACTACAAGGCGACCAACACCCCCGGCGGCCGCGACCTGATCAGGCCCTTCGTCGAGGCGTTCCGGGCCGAGGGGCTGAAGGTCGGCTTCTACTATTCGCTGATCGACTGGCATCACCCGGACTTCCCGATCGACGTGCACCACCCACAGCGCAACCACCCGGAGGCGGCGGCGCTGAACGAAGGGCGGGACATGCGCCGCTACGCCGCCTATATGCGCGACCAGGTGCGCGAGCTGCTGACCGGCTACGGCAAGATCGACGTGCTGTGGTTCGACTTCTCCTACCCGGACCGGCCGTACAAGGGCCTGCCGGGCAAGGGCCACAAGGACTGGGAGAGCGAGCAGCTGCTGGCGCTGGTGCGCGAGCTGCAGCCGGACGTGCTGGTCAACAACCGGCTCGACCTGCTCGACGTGCTGGGCGTGCCGCCCGACATCACCACGCCGGAGCAGTTCCTGCCGCGCCAGGCGCCGCGGGTGCTGGACCGGGCGGTGACCTGGGAATCCTGCCACACCTTCAGCGGCTCCTGGGGCTATCACCGCGACGAGACCAGCTGGAAGAGCCCGGAGCAGCTGATCCAGCTGCTGGTCGACAACGTCGCCATGGGCGGCAACCTGCTGATGAATGTCGGCCCGACCGGCCGCGGCACCTTCGACGACCGCGCCAAGGCGGCGCTCGACGCCTATGGCAACTGGCTGGAGCTGCATGGCCGCAGCATCACTGGCTGCGGCCCGGCGGGGGCGGAGATTGCGGTGCCGCGCGACTGCCGGCTGACCCGCAACGGCAACCGGCTCTATGTCCATCTGTTCGCCTGGCCGTTCCGGCACCTGCATCTCGACGGGCTCGGCGGCAAGGTCGCCTATGCCCAGCTGCTGCACGACGCCAGCGAGGTGAAGCGGCTGGAGCCGACCAACCCGGCGCTGGGCGGCAACACCCATGTGCCGCTGACCGCCGGCACCCTGACGCTGGAGCTGCCGGTGCGCCGCCCGGACGTGACGGTTCCGGTGGTCGAGCTGTTCCTGAAGGACGGCTGAGCCGGATCAACCATCAAGCGCCCGCCCGGCAGAAGGCGGCCGCAACAGGAGGACGAACGCCATGAAGACGCTGACGACCATTCTGACGGTGGCCGCCGCCGCCGTGTCGCTGTCCGCCATTCCGGCCCGGGCCGAGCCGGTGACCCTGACCTGGCAGATGTGGGCCGGCACCGATGCCGAGATCGCCGCCTGGAAACATGTCGCCGGGCTGGTCAACGCCCAGTATCCGGACATCAAGGTCGAGCTGCAGACGGCGCCCTGGCGCGACTACTGGACCAAGCTGCCGACGCTGGCGGCGTCGAACACGCTGCCCGACATCGTCAGCATCCAGTCGCTGCGCCTGTCCAACTTCACCACCCTGTTCGAGCCGCTGGACGAGTATGTGAAGCAGGGCTTCGACCTCGGCCAGTTCGACAAATCGATCCTCGAAGGCCTCAGCTATGACGGCCATCTCTACGCGTTGCCCTACGATTTCGGGCCCTGGATCGTCTATTACAACCGCGACCTGTTCGCGAAATACCAGGTCGAGCCGCCCAAGGTCGGCTGGACCCGGGACGACTTCCTGGCCGCGGCCAAGGCGCTGACCCAGGACGGCAATTTCGGCTTCGCCGTCACCGCCAGCGACTGGATGGAGTTCGCCCTGTCCGACGGGGCGAAGCACCTGACTGAGGACGGCGCGCTGAACTTCGCCGACGAGGCGCTGCAGGCCGCCTTCCAGTCCTATGTCGACCTGGTGACGAAGGAGAAGGTGGCGCCGGTGATCGCCGCCAGCGGCCAGATGTCCAGCGACATCGCCCGCGGCCGCTTCCTGGCCGGCAACGTCGCCATGTACGTCACCGGGCCGTGGGAGGTGATCAACATCCGCAAATCCTCCAACTTCCCGGTGGGGATGGCGCCGCTGCCCGCCGGCAAGGCCGGCAGCGTCACCTTCACCGCCGGCTCCGGCTTCGGCATCAACAAGACCGGCCCGCACAAGGATTTGGCGTGGAAGGCGATCCAGGCGCTGACCGGGCCGGAGGCGGAGCAGTACCTGGCGTCTCAGGGCCGCGCCTTCCCGGCCCGGATCGCGCAGCAAAGCCAGTGGTACGAGGTGGCGGCCCAGGGCGTGACCGGCGCGCGCGAGACCATCGAAGCCGCGCTGAAGACCGCCCAGCCCTACCGCACCACGCCCAACTGGAACACGGTGTCGGAGCTGCTGGAGCAGTATGCGCCGCTGGCCTTCAGCGGGTCGCAGAGCGGCGCCGAGGTGCTGAACACCGTGCAGAGCCTGGCCGCCGAATGACCGTGCAGGCCCAGGATCTCGGGGTGCAGGGGACGGCGGCTCTCCAGGCCCGGAGGCGCCGCCGCGCCTTCCGGGCGGAGGGGCGGGCCGCCTTCTGGTTCCTGCTGCCCAGCCTGCTCGGCTTCCTCGCCTTCCTGCTGTTCCCGCTGGTGGCGTCGCTGGCGCTCAGCTTCACCAACTGGCAGCTGCTGAGCCAGCCGAAATTCGTCGGCCTGGCCAACTACACCCGGCTGTTCACCGTCGATCCCAGCTTCTGGCGGGTGGTGGTCAACACCGCCTTCTACACCGTCGAATACCTGGTGCTGAACATCGTACTGGCGGTCGGCATGGCGGTCTGGATCTCCAGCCTGCGCTGGGGCAAGCGCTTCTTCCGGCTGATCTTCTTCCTGCCGACCTTCACCCCGATGATCGGCGTGTCGGTGGTCTGGGTGCTGATCTTCACCCCGGGCGGGCTGATGGACTGGGTCGTCCAGTCGCTCGGCCTGCCGGTGCCGAACTTCCTGGTCGACCCGGCCTGGGCGATGCAGGCGATCGTCATCGTCTCGCTGTGGTCGGGCTTCGGCTACAACCTGCTGCTGTTCGGGGCGGCGCTGGAATCGATTCCGCAGACCTATCTCGACGCCGCCCAGATCGACGGCGCCACCGCCTGGCAGCGCTTCTGGCGGATCAAGCTGCCGCTGATCTCGCCGACCCTGTTCTTCGGCACGGTGATGACCGCGATCACCGCGCTGCAGGTGTTCGACCAGGTCTATTCCATGACCCGCGGCGGGCCCGGCGTCGCCACCGCGACGCTCGGCTTCTTCATCTACCAGAACGGTTTCACCACCTACCGGATGGGCTACGCCTCCTCGATCGCCTGGGTGATGTTCGTCATCATCATGGTGTTGACGGCGCTTCAGTTCCGGCTGCAGCGGAAATGGGTGCATTATGACGACTAGGCGCAAGGCGGCCGGCGCCGTCACCGCCGGCACGCTGGTCTCGCAGGGGGCGATGGCGCTGGTGGCGCTGGCCTTCCTGTTCCCGTTCTTCTGGATGCTGACCAACGCCATCCGGCCGAACGGCGAGGTGATGGCGGTGCCGCCGCGCCTGCTGCCCAGCGACTGGCAGTGGGGCAACTTCCTCGACGCCTGGGTGTACCTGCCCTTCGGCCGCTTCTTCCTGAACAGCGCGCTGGTCGCCGGCGCCGTCACCGTGATCGTGCTGACCGTCTCCAGCCTCGCCGCCTACGCCTTCGCCCGGCTGCGCTTCACCGGCCGCGACACGCTGTTCCTGACCTATCTGTCGACGCTGATGATCCCGCAGGCGGTGCTGGTGATCCCGCTGTTCCTGCTGATCAGCAGGCTCGACTGGGTCAACACCTTCCAGGCGCTGATCCTGCCGGTGGCCTTCAGCTCCTTCGGCACCTTCATGCTGCGCCAGTTCTTCAAGACCATCCCGCGCGAGCTGGAGGAGGCGGCCTTGTGCGACGGCGCCTCGCGGCTGCGCATCCTGGTCAGCATCATCCTGCCGATGTCGCTGCCGGTGCTGAGCCTGCTGGCGCTGTTCACCTTCACGGCGCAGTGGAACAGCTTCCTGTGGCCGCTGATCATCGTGAACGGGACGGAGCACGCCACCATCCCGCTCGGCCTCACCATGTTCCAGACCCAGCAGGGCACGCAGTGGAACTACCTGATGGCCGGCGCCGCGATCTCGATGATCCCGGGCCTGTGCCTGACCATCCTGCTGCAACGCTACATCTTCAGCGGCATCGCCATGAATTCGGGGTTCGGCGGGCGGTGACGGGTGATTTTTAAAAGGGGATTTAGAGAAACAACCATATTGCTAAATCCCATCTAGAGTCGCAGTATCGATCAAACCAAACGACAAGGCGGGGAAGGGACCGACCATGGACATGCATGTTCCGGCGCAGGCCGAGGCGCCGCGTCTCCTCACCGATGCGCAGATCCGGCAGTTCCTGGCGAACGGCTATCTGGTGCTGCAGACGGCGCTGCCGAAGTCGTTCCACGACCAGGTCTTCCAGCGCTTCGACGACCTGATCGGCGCCGACCGGCACGAGAACCCGGGCAACAACCTCCTGCCGCTGGTGCCGGAGATCAACGCCGTGTTCGAGGACCCGGTGGTGAGGGGCGCGCTGACCAGCGTGCTGGGGCCGGACTACATCATGCACCCGCACCGGGCGCTGCATAAGAACCCGCCCGGCTCGCCGATCCAGAACTGGCACAAGGACAGCTACTGGGGCTACATGCGCCGGGTGCGGAACCACCGGCCGCGCTGGGTCATGATCATGTACTACCCGCAGGACACGCCGGCCGAGCTGGGGCCGACCGGGGTGGTGCCGGGCAGCCACCTGCTCGCCGCCGGGATCCAGGACCCGGATGCGCTGGAGCGCAACGGCTCCGGCCCCGCAGGCTCGGTGCTGATGATCCACTACGACATCTGGCACCGGAAGATGAAGAACCTGACCGCCGACAAGCGGTTCATGATGAAGTTCGAGTTCATCCGCATGGCGCCGGTCGCAGCCCCGGCCTGGCCGCATCGCGATCCGGCCTGGCGGGCGCCGGAGCAGGCCCCGTCCTTCGCCATGGAGGCGGCCTGGAAGGCGCATTGGCGCTGGCTGACCGACGGCACCGCGTCCGGCGGCGCGGCCGATCCCGACGCCCTGCGCGCGGCGCTGGCCGGCGCGCCGGCGGAAGCTGCCGCTGCGATGTCGACGATCTCAGATCTCGGCTCCTCGGCTGCGGCGCTGGTGCCGGCGCTGCTGCCGCATCTCGACGGCGACGACGAGGCGCTGCAGCTCGACGCCGCCTATGCCCTGGGCGCGATCGGCGCGGCGGCGCTGCCGGCGTTGCTGCAGCGGGTCGAGGCCGACACCCGCCGCGACCCGGAGGACGGCTCGAACAAGAGCGATTCCGGCCGCCTGACGCCGAAGGACTGCATCGCCCTGTCGTCCATCTACGGCCTGGTCGAGATCGGGGCGCCGGCGGTGCCGGAGCTGCTGCGCCTGCTGCAAAACGGCGCTGGCCGGTCGCGCAAATTCGCCGCCTTCGCCCTCGGCGAGATCGCCGGCACCGGGTCGGAGGTGCGCGACGCGCTGATCGCCGCCGCCGGCGATTCCGACCCTCATCTCCGCATCGCCGCGGTCGAGGCGCTGGGGCTGAAGCCGGCCGACGACGCGGTCGTCACCGCCCTGGCCGGCGCCCTGGACGACGCGGACGCGGAGGTGCGGTTCGACGCGGTGCTCGGCCTGGCGCGGATGGGCCGGGCGGCCGCCGCGGCGGTGCCGGCGCTGGGCCGGGTGCTGACCGACGATCCGAACCGCTATGTCCGCGGCTATGCGGTCGAGGCGCTGTCCCGCATCGGGGATGACGCCGCATACCGGGTGCTGCTACCGTATCTGCGGCTCTCGCGCTGGTGTCCGATGACGACCTCGGCGAGCATTTTCTGACCTCTTGCACGGCGCGGCATTGGCGGATCGGCGGCACTCCCCCACCAGCGGACCTTCTGCCCAGGATCCGGAGGCGCTGGCCGCGCTGCTGGAAAGCACCCTGTCCGGCGCGTCCGGCCGCTCGCTGGCGGGCGGCGCGGTGCGCCAGACGGTGCAGGCGCTGGGCCGCGCCATCGTTTCCGGCCGCTATGCCGCCGACCGGCCGCTGCCGACCGAGACCGAGCTGGCCGCCGAATACGCGGTCGGCCGCAACGCCATGCGCGAGGCGATCAAGGTCCTGGCCGGCAAGGGGCTGATCCGCACCGCCCGGCGCTACGGCTCGCGCATCCGGCCGCGCGAGGAATGGTCGATCCTCGACCCCGACGTGCTGGCCTGGCTGCTGCGCGAGCCGGACGGCATCGGCCGCTTCCTGGTCGAGATCTCCGAGCTGCGCGAGATCGTCGAGCCGCAGGCGGCGGAGCTGGCGGCCCTGCGCGCCACGGATGCGGAGGCGGAGGCGATCGTCGCCCTGGCCGCGCGGCTGGCGGTCGAGACCATGCCGCAGGTGCTGGACACCGACGTGGCCTTCCACCTGGCAGTGCTGAACGCCTCGCACAACCGGCTGCTCTCCGGCTTCGCCCGGCCGCTCGACGTGCTGCTGCGGGTGCAGTTTCTGGTCTCGGCGCATGGCATCGCGGCGGAATATGCCTACAGCCCCTCGGCCGACTATCATATGGGCATCGCCGAGGGCATCCGCGGCCGCGACCCGCAGAAGGCGCGGGACGCGGTGATGGCGATGCTGACCCGCAACCGCGGCATCGCCGAGAAGGTGGCCGCGCCGGGCTGAGACGGGGAAGGCGAGATGGCGCGCGATCCGGGGCTGGAGGAGCTGGTGCGGGAGGCGCTGGGAGCCGAGCCCGGCCTGGACGAGAAGCGGATGTTCGGCGGCCTGGCCTGGCTGCTGCATGGCAACCTGCTGTGCGGCGCCCGGGTCGACAGCATGCTGGTCCGCCTCGGCAAGGGCAATGACGGCTGGGCGCTGGCGCAGCCGGGCATTGCGCCGATGATCATGCAGGGCCGGCACATGCCGGGCTGGGTCCGGGCCGGTGCCGCGGCCTATGGCGACGACGCGCTGCGCCGGCGGCTGCTCGACGCCGCGCTCGCCTTCGTCCGTTCGCTGCCGCCGAAATAGCTACGCCGCCAGCGTGCCCAGCGCGAAGTCGGCGCGGCTTCCTCCTCTATTTGACATGTGCAGCACATGCGCCCATGTTTCTCACATGACCGCGATGATCCAGATCCGCAACGTGCCGGATGTGCTGCACCGCCAGCTCAAGTCGCGCGCTGCGCTGGCTGGCATGTCGCTCTCCGACTATCTGCTCCAGGAAATGCGCCGGTTGGCCGAGCGGCCGACGCTCGACGAACTGCGGACGCGTCTGGCACAGCGACCGGCGGTGGCACCGTCCGAGACGCCGGCGCAGGCGGTGCGGGCCGAGCGCGACCGACGATGATCGTCCGATGATCGTCCGATGATCGTCGTCGACGCTTCGGCCCTGCTCGAAGTGCTCCTTCGTACGCCTGCGGCCGGGGCCGTGGAGGCGCGGCTGTTCGCCTCCGGCGTCACGCTGCATGTGCCGCACCTGCTGGACGTCGAGGTCGCGCAGGTGATCCGTCGCTTTGCGGCGAAGGGCGAGATCGACGATGCGCGTGGCCGTGCCGCCCTTGCCGATCTGGCGGATTTCCCTCTGCACCGCTATCCGCACGATATTCTGCTGCCGCGCATCTGGGACCTGCGGGCCAATGTCACGGCCTATGACGCCGCCTACATCGCCCTGGCCGAGGCGCTCGATGCCCCGCTGCTGACCCGCGACCAGCGCCTCGCCGCCGCGCCCGGGCACAAGGCGCGGGTCGAGGTGGTGTGAACCAGCGAATGCGACGGTCGTTCAGCCTTCCCGGGTGAGCGCCATGATGTCGTCCGTGCTCATCGCCACGTCGCCGCGTCCTTGCAGATGGGAGGCGACCCGGCCGCGGCCATACTGCCTCGGCGAGCAGCCCATCACGCGCTTGAACGCCGTGCTGAAGGCGCTTTCGGATTCGTAGCCGAGCGACAGGGCGATGGCGGAGACGGGGTCGCCGGAATTCGCCAGCCTGTCCGCGGCCAGCAGCATGCGCCAGCGCGTCAGATACTCCATCGGGGCCTCGCCGACGGTCTCCTTGAACCGCAGGGCGAAGCTCGATCGCGACATGCCGGCCCGCGCCGCCAATTCCTGCAGCGTCCAGCGCTGCGCCGGGTCGTCGTGCATGGCGGTGATCGCCGTGCCGATCCGCCGGTCCGCCAGGGCGAACAGCCAGCCGACGCCGGCTTTCGGCCCTTCCGCCAGATGCAGCCGCAGGGCCTGGATCAGCATCGTATAGGCCAGGTGCTGCGCCACCAGGAAACCGCCCGGCTGCCGCTCGCGCAGCTCCTGCCCCATGCGCTCCATGCACCAGCGCAGCGCCGCGCGGTCCGGCTCCGACCGGATATGGACGATCGGCGGCAGCGCCCGCAGCAGCACGCGGGCGTGGCTGCCGTCGAGCAAGAAATGACCGCCGACGACGGAGAAGTCGCCGCCGCCGCCGACCAGGGCGATGCCGCCGCTGCGTGGGCTGGGGAAGATCGTCATCGCGTCGACCGGCGCCAAAGCCAGGTCGCTGGCCAGCCGGAAGGGCTGCCCCCAGGGCAGCAGGAAGCAATCCCCCGTCCGCAGGCGCACCGGGTCGGCGTCGACACCCTCCATCGCCAGCCAGCATTGGCCGGACCCGATGGTGTAGCACTTGATCCCGTCGTGCCGGGGGAAGCGGATCGACCAGTCTCCGCCGGCCTCAAAGCCGCCGAAGCGATAGCTGCGGGGCTTCAGCAAGGACAGCACGTCTGACAGCGGATCCATGGGCTATCCTGGACGATTGCGAAGATAAGACGGACTTCGCAGCATAGATCGTATTTTCCGGGACTCCTATCGTGCGGTCATTCTGCAGAGGTGATCCCAGACAAGGGCAATATCGATGACAGCATTCACCATCAACGGGCGGGCGGTGGATGTTGCCGCCGAGCCCGACACGCCACTGCTATGGGTGATCCGGGAGCATCTGAAGCTCACCGGCACCAAATTCGGCTGCGGCATCGCGCAATGCGGCGCGTGCACCGTCCACATCGACGGCGCGCCGGCGCGCTCCTGCATCACCCAGCTTCAGGACGTGGCGGGCAGAGGGGTGACCACCATCGAAGGCCTCTCGCCGGATGCCGGCCATCCGCTGCAGAAGGCCTGGATCGCCGAGCAGGTGCCGCAATGCGGCTATTGCCAGTCCGGTCAGATCATGCAGGCGGCGGCGCTGCTCAAGGACAATCCCAGCCCGACCCGCGACCAGATCATCGAGCATATGGACGGCAACATCTGCCGCTGCGGCACCTATGTGCGGATCATCAGCGCCATTCAGCGCGCTGCGCGGGAGGCCTGAGCCATGGCGTTGCAGCTTCGTGCCGATGCGCTGTCGCGGCGCAGCTTTCTCGTTACCGTCGGCGGCGTCGGCATCGCCGTCACCTTCGGCGGCTTGTCCCAGGAGGCTTGGGGCGCTGCGTCGGCCGAGGGCGACTATCGCCCGAATGCCTGGGTGACCATCGCCGGCGACGGCACGGTGACCATCATGTCGCCCGCCTCCGAGATGGGGCAGGGTATCATGACGACTCTGCCGCTGCTGATCGCCGAGGACATGGACGCCGATTGGGACAAGGTCCGCATCGTCCAGGCTCCGTCCGACGCAGCGACCTACGGCAATCCGGGCTTCTACGGCATCCAGCTCACCGGCGGCAGCGAATCCACGCGGGGCTACTACGAGATGCTGCGCCTGATCGGCGCCCAGACCCGCAAGATCATCCTGGCGAGCGCCGCCGGGATGCTGAACGTCCCGGCGGACGAGCTGACGACCGAGCCCAACCGGGTCGTGCACGCGCCATCGGGCGGTTCGCTCGGCTATGGCGAGATCGCAGAGGCCGGCGCGCTTCCCGATCCGCTGCCGCAGGCGACCATCGCCGATCTGAAGCCGCGCGAGCAATGGCGCTATATCGGCAATCCGAGAATGACCCGCATCGACATTCCCTCGAAGGTCGACGGCACCGCGACGTACGGGATGGATGTGCAACGCCCGGACATGCTGTACGGAGCGGTCCTGCGGGCACCCGTTCAGGGCGAGCGGCCGGAAGCGATCGACGACGCCGCGGCCCAGGCCGTGCCGGGCATCCTGCGCATCGTTCCACTGCCCTACGGCGTCGGCATCATCGGCGAGACGGTCGAAGCGACGAGGCGGGCCAAGGACCTGCTCGACGTGACCTGGAGCACGTCGTCGCGGGTCCGCCGCTACACCAGCGATCGGCTGCTGGAGCAATACCGCAGCGTCGGCCGCGACCTCGCCCGGACAGGCGTCACCGCTCACGCGGAAGGGGATGTCCAGGCCGCGATCTCGGGGGCCGCGACGGTCATCGAGGCCGACTACATGAGCGACCACGTCTGCCACGCGACGATGGAGCCGATGAACGCCACGGCGCTCGTGACCGGCGACAGGGTGGAAATCTGGGCACCGACACAGGGCCCGACGGGCACCCAGGGCTTTGCCGCGGAGGTGGCCGGCACCACCCCCGACAAGGTCAAGGTGAACACGACCCTGCTCGGCGGCGGCTTCGGCCGCAAGGCGGAGGCAGACTTCATCGTCGACGCAGTGTCGCTGGCCAAGGCGGTGGAAGGCCGCCCGGTCAAGGTGATCTGGAGCCGCGAAGACGACGTTCGGCACGACAAGTACCGGCCGCTCGCGGCGCAGCACCTGCAGGTCGGGCTCGATGCCGATGGGGCCATCGTCGGCTGGCGGCATCGCATCGTGGCGGATTCGATTTTCGCCCGGACCTTGCCTCGGCTGTTCGAAAGCGAAGGCGGCCACGACGACGTCGTGACCGAGGGCGCGCAGTTCAACTACGCCGTCCCGGGACATCAGATCGAGTACATCCGCCAGGACAATGGGCTGGATGTCGGCTTCTGGTTCGCGGTCGGCGTCGGCTACACCAGATTTGCCATCGAATGCGTCGTCGACGAGATCGCGGCGGCCAGGGACGCCGATCCCCTGGCGTTGCGGCTGGAGTTGCTGAGGGACCAGCCGCGGGCGCGCAGGGTCATCGAGACCGTCGCGCAGATGGCGGAGTGGGATCGCCCTCGCGACGGGCGGGCGCTGGGCCTCGCCTATTCCGACGCGTTCGGCTCGCATTGCGCCCAGATCGCCGAGGTGTCGCTGAACCGGCAGAGCGGCGAGATCCGGGTGCACACGGTGTGGTGCGCGGTCGATCCGGGGGTGGCCGTCCAGCCGCGCAACATCGAAGCCATGATGATCGTCGGCATCACCAACGGTGCCAGCCACGCGCTGTTCGAACAGATCAACATCGTCAATGGCGAGGTACAGGAATCGAACTTCGACACCTATCGGGTGATGCGGATGTCCGAGGCGCCTGACATCAAGGTCGCCGTCATTCCGACGCCCGAGGCTCCGATCGGCGGCATCGGCCAGGCCGGCCTGCCGCCGATCGGTCCCGCGATCGCCAATGCGGTGGCCCGGCTTACCGGCGGCGTGCGGCTCCGGCACTATCCGTTCCTGCCGCAGCGGGTGCTGCAGGCGCTCAACGCCTGACTTGAAAGGTGGTTGTCGCTTCGGACGACCGGCCGGCCTATTTCGAGGCCTGACCTACGGCGCTCGGCCCTTGCTCCGCAGCCAGTCCTCGTATTCCGGCCGCGCGGCGTCGCTCAGCGGGTAGTAGCGCCGCAGGTCGCCGCCCTCGGACAGCCGCTCGCGCGAGAACTCCTCCCATTCGTGGTGCTTCGCCGACTGCTCGATCACCTCCGGCGCCAGCGCCACCGGCACCACCACGGCGCCGTCGTCATCGGCGACGATGATGTCGCCCGGCATCACCAGCACGCCGCCGCAGGCGATCGGGATGTTGACGCCGAACGGCATCAGGTCGGTCTGGGTGTGGAAGTTCGGGGTGACGCCGCGCAGCCAGAAGCCGAGGTCGAGCCGCCCGGTGTTGGGATAGTCGCGGATGCAGCCGTCGATCACCACGCCCAGGCCGCCGCGGCCCTTGAAGTAGGTCAGCATCATGTCGCCGAAGACACCGCTCTTCATGTCGCCGCGGGCGTCGACGACGACGATGTCGCCCTTCTGGGCGTGATACAACACGTGCCGGTGCAGCTGCTTCTCCGGCTCGGCGTATTCGTCCTCGCCGTACAGGTCCTCGCGCTTCGGCATGAACTGCAGCGTCAGCGCCGGGCCGGCGATCGCCTTGCCCTTGGTCCAGGCCACCGGGCCGCCGATATGGGTGTTGCGGATGCCCATATGGGCCAGGGTGCTGCTCGCCGTGGCGGCGCCGATCACCTGCAGCGCCGCGCACCATTCCGCCGGCGGCCGCTTGATGTCGCTGGTCTCGATCATTCTCGGTTCGTCCTTCGCTGGTCCGTCGGCGGCGATCAGGGTTCGTCGCCGAAGTATTTGGTGCCGGGCTGCAGATGCGCCCGCGCCACGTCCTCGTTCAGGGTCAGGCCATGGCCCGGCCGGTCGTTCAGGTGGATGAAGCCGTCGACGATCGGCGGGCCGCCATCGACCATGTCGCTCCACCATTCGACGTCATGGGCGTGGAACTCCATCACCAGGAAGTTGTTCATGGCGGCGCAGACATGGGCGCCGGCCACGGTGCCGATCGGGCTGGCCACGTTGTGCGGCGCGATCGGGATGTAATAGAGGTCGGCGTGGTCGGCGACCTTCTTGGCCTCGGCCAGGCCGCCCATCTTCGGGATGTCCGGGGCGATGATCCGCGCCGCCTGCTTCTCGATCAACTCGCGGTAGCCGTGCTTGCGGTACAGGTTCTCGCCGGTGCAGATCGGCGTCCGGGTCGAATGGGTGACGTGGCGCTGCGCCTCGATGTTCTCCGGCGGCACCGGGTCCTCCAGCCACAGCAGGTCGAACGGCTCCAGCGCCTGGGCCAGCTTGATGGCGTCGTTCACCCCGAACTTCCAATGCGCGTCCATCGCCACCATGATCTCGGGCCCCACCGCCTCGCGCACGGCGCGGACGACATCGACCATCCAGGCCATCTCGCGCGACCCGATGGTGCGGTTGAACGGCTCGTACCACTGCCGGCGCGGATTGGGATCGTCGGAGATGTCGATGGTGTGGGGGTTGCGGGTGTCGAGGTCGAACTTAATGGCGCTGAAGCCGTCCGCCACCACCTCGCGCGCCTTGGCGGCGTAGGAGGACGGCTCCGGCGTGTCGCCGGCATGGCAGTCGGCATAGATCCGGATCTTGTCGCGGAAGCGGCCGCCGAAGAAGGTCGAGATCGGGGTCTGCAGCGCCCGGCCCAGCAGGTCCCACAGCGCGATCTCGATGCCGCTGATCGCGGTCACGGTGGCGCCGGCCTGCGACCCCTCGCCGGACAGGCAGCGGATCAGGATCTCGACGATCTTGCCGATATTGACCGGGTCCTCGCCGATGATGACGGGCTTGGCCTTGTGCACCAGCTCGGCCACCCCGGCGCCCCAATAGGCCTCGCCCAGGCCGGTGATGCCGGCATCGGTCTCCACCTTGACCAGCACCCAGGGGAAGTTCCCCGCGATGACGGCGGTCCGCAGATTGGTGATCTTCACGGAATCGTCCTTCCCTTCGAGACCCGGCCCGCTTGGCGGGGCCGATGATTTGTCAGGCGGCCGGCAGCGCCCGTCCGGTCTTGCCGTCGAACAGGTGCAGCTTCTGCTGGTCGAATTCGAGCCAGACTGGCTGGTCGATCCCCAGCTTGACGTCGGGCGTGACGCTGACCACCAGCGGGGCCGAGCCGAGATGGACATGGGCGTAGGTGATGTCGCCGGTCGGCTCGACCGTGTAGACCCGGCCGGCGACCGCCCCCGGCACCGCCTCGCGGTGCAGCCGGATGGTGCTGTGCCGGGCGCCGAGCACGATCTCGCCATCGGTCGCCGCATGGGCCTTGCGGGCATTGGCGTCGGACAGGGCATAGCGCCAGCCGTCCGGGCTCTCGATCTCGGCGCCGGTGCCGGTGCCGGCGACGCGGGCCCGCACCAGGTTCATCGCCGGGCTGCCGACGAAGCCGGCGACGAAGGTGTTGACCGGGTGCTCGAACACCTGCTCCGGCGTGTCGTATTGCTGCAGCACGCCGCCGTTCATCACCGCCATCTTGTCGGCCATGGTGACGGCTTCCATCTGGTCGTGGGTGACGTAGATCACCGTCGCCTTCAGGTCCTGGTGGAAGCGCTTCAGCTCCGCCCGCATCTGGGTGCGCAGCTTGGCGTCCAGGTTCGACAGCGGCTCGTCCATCAGGAACACGCGCGGGTCGCGCACCAGGGCCCGGCCCAGCGCCACGCGCTGCTGCTGCCCGCCCGACAACTCGCGCGGCCGCCGCTCCAGCAGATGCTCGATGTCCAGCAGCTTGGCGGCGGCCCGGACCTTGGTCTCGATCTCGGCGGCCGGCAGCTTCCGCATCTTCAGCGGGAAGGCCAGGTTCTTGAAGATCGTCTTGTTCGGGTACAGGGCGTAGTTCTGGAACACCATGGCGATGTCCCGGTCCTTGGGGTCCAGGTCGTTGACCAGCCGGTCGCCGATCTGGATGTCGCCGTCGCTCAGCTCGATCAGCCCGGCCACCAGGTTCAGCGTCGTCGTCTTGCCGCAGCCGGACGGGCCGACCAGGGCCACGAACTCGCCGTCGCCGACCGTCAGCGAGACATGGTCGACGACGGTCAGGTCGCCGTACCGCTTGACCACGTCCCGCAGCACCACCTCCGCCATGAATTCCCCTTCTCGTCAGGACTTGACCGCGCCCTCGGTCAGGGCGCGGACGAAGTATTTCTGCAGGACCAGGAACAGCACGACGACCGGCACGCTCATGATGAACGACGCCGCCATCAGCCCCGGCCAGTTGGTCGCGTATTCGGTGAAGAAGCGTTCCAGCCCGACCGGCAAGGTCAGCTTGCTCTTGTCGTTGATGAAGGTCAGGGCATAGACATATTCGTTCCACGCCAGGACGAAGGAATAGATCGCGGTGGCGATGATGCCGGGCGAGGACAGCGGCATGACCACGTACAGGAAGGCCTGGAACCGTGTGGCGCCGTCGATCCGCGCCGCCTGTTCCAGCTGTGGCGGGATGTTGTCGTAGAAGCCCTTCAGCAGCCAGATCGACAGCGGCAGGCCGAAGGTCAGGTAGGTCAGGATCAGCGACCAGGACGTGTTCACCAGCCCCAGCCACTTCATCATGATGAACAGCGGCATCAGGAAGACCACGGCCGGGAACATGTTCCGGACCAGCACCGCGTAGAACAGCAGCTTGCGGCCGGGGAAGCGGAAGCGCGAGAAGGCGTAGGCCGCCGGCACCGCGATGACGACGCCCAGCACGGTGGTCGCGGTCGAGACCATGATGCTGTTCAGCAGGTAGTGCAGGAACTCCTGCCCGACCTCGTTGGCGGGGGACAGCAGCCGCGTGTATTGCTCCAGCGTCGGCTCCGACGGGATCCATTCCGGCGGGTACTGCAGGGCGGCGAACTGCGTCTTCACCGAGGTCAGCAGCATCCAGGCCATCGGCAGCACGGTGAAGATGCCGAGCAGGACCAGGTAGACGATGCGGGCCACGCCCCAGGGGCCGGCCTTGCCGCGCCGGCGCTTCGGGGCGGGCCGCGGCTCCAGGGCGACGGCGCTCATTCCGGCCTCCGTTCGCCCTGGGTCAGCGCCCGGACGTAGAAGTAGCCCAGCCCCATCATCACCACGAACAGGATCACCGAATAGGCCGAGGCGAGGCCGAAGCGGATGCGGCCGAAGGCCAGCTGGTAGATCTGGGTGATCCAGATGTCGGACGACCCGGCCGGGCCGCCGCCGGTCATGATCCAGGGGATGGTGAAGCCGTTCAGGTTGGTGACCAGCAGCAGCAGCACGGTCACCAGCGTCACCCCCTTCAGATGCGGCATGGTGATGTGCCAGAAGCGCTGCCAGGGGCCGGCGCCGTCGACCCTGGCGGCGCGGTGCAACTCGTCCGGCACGGTCTGCAGCCCGGCCAGCAGCATGATCATGGCGAAGGGAAACTCCTTCCAGACATTGACCACGATCAGCGACGGCAGCGAGGTGTGGACGTTGTCCAGGAAGTTGATCGGCGTCTCGGTGATGCCGAAGGCCACCGACAGCGCCCCGATCACGCCGAAATCGCTGTGGTACAGCCAGCGCCAGACATAGGAGGCGGCGACCGCGCTGATCACATAGGGGATCAGGAACAGGCCGCGCAGCATGCCGCGGCCGATGAAGGCGTTGTTCAGCGACAGCGCGGCGCCGAGCCCGAGGATGAAGGCGAAAAAGGTCGAGAACACCGTCCAGATCAGGGTGTTGATGGTGACTTCGCGGAAGCTGTCGCTGCCCAGTATGCGGCTGTAGTTGTCGAGGCCGACATAGGTCTTGTCGGCCATCGCCAGGCTGGGCGGGGTGTTGAAGAAGGACAGGTAGACGGTGTCGTAGATCGGGTAGCCGATCACCAGCAGCATCACCGCGAAGGCCGGCAGGATGTAGAGATAGTCGGCCCAGTGGCGGGCGATGCGTCGCATCAGGCCGGGGCGGCGGCGGGGCGCCGCCCGCGCCCGGGGCGCATCGTCCTGCGCGGCAGCCATGGTCACGCCCGAACTCTCCTTTGCGGGGGGAAAGGACCGGCCGGCGCCTCAGGCACCGGCCGGGTGCGGGACGGGGCCTAGAGGCCCGACAGCAGCTCGTTGATCTTCTTGGCGGCGTCGTCGGCCGCTTCGGCCACGGTCATCTTCCCGGTCAGCGCGTTCTGCATCATGTCCGGGACGATGATGTTCATGATCTCCGCCGATTCCGGGATCACCGGGAACGGGATCCCGCTCGGCAGCATCGAGGTGGTGACGTTCAGGAACTTGATCTCGTCCAGCCGCTGCTTCATCCACTTGGTGCGGAAGCCGCGGGTGTTGCCGGGGTTGGAGGCGACCCAGGCCACCTTGGTCGACCATTCCGGCCCGGTGGCGAAGGCGATGAAGGCGCGGGCGGCGTCCATGTCCAGCCCGCCATCGACCACATCCGGGTTGAAGATATGGTCGTTGGAGCCGCCGAACACCACGGCACGGCGCGCCGGCCCCTTCGGGATCAGCCCGTAGCGCATGTTCGCCACCACCGCGTCGGCCACCGCCTTGTCGGCCCCGGTCGCCTTCTTGGCGCGGTCGAGCATGGTCGCGTATTCCGCCGGATGGCTGATCATCATCGCCAGCTGGCCTGAGATGAACGGGTCCTGGTTCTCGGTCTGGGTGTTGGTCAGGGCCGAGGTCGGCACCGACTTGTCCCGCACATACATGTCGTAGGAGGCCTGCAGCGCGGCCCTGGAGCCGTCATTGTTGATGTAGACGGTCTTGTAGGTCGGGCTGGCCTCTGCCTCGTCCAGCGCGCCGCCGCCATAGGCCCAGAGCTGCGGCATGAAGCGGAACGGCGTGTTGCCGGCATTGGGGCGGGCCACCAGGCCGTAGCCGTTCTTGCCGGTCTTGTCCTTGATCTGCTTGGAATAGGCGATCAGGTCGTCCCAGGTCGCGGGCGGCGTCTCGGGGTCGAGGCCGGCGTCCTTGAAGATCGCGGCGTTCCAGATCAGCGCCATGGTCTCGTTGTTGGTCGGCACCCCGTAGGTCTTGCCCTGCCAGGTCACCGACTTCATCGCGCCGGGCCAGAAATCGGCGGTGCGGTGGCCGACCAGCTCGGGCGACAGCTCGCTCAACTGGCCCTTGGCCGCGAACTCCACGCCCCACAGGATCGGCAGCTTCGCCACCATCGGCGCGGCGTTGCCGAGCGCCGCGGCGCGCAGCTTGTTCAGCATCTGGTTGTAGTCGAGGTTCTGCTTCTGGACCGTGATGTTCGGGTAGGTCTTGGCGAAGGCCTCCCAGAACTGGGCGTCGACCTCGTGGTCGATCCGGGGCGACGCCTCGTTCGGCCCGACCCACCAGTAGGTCAGCTTGCCCTTGTAATCCAGCGGCACCACCTTGGCGCATTCCGTCGCGGTGTCGACCTCGATCGTGCCGGCGATGCTGTTGATGTAGTCCGGCGTCCAGTTGGCGATGTCGATGCCCGTGTCCTGCGCCAGGGCGCGGAGCGGGCCGAGCCCGGCGGCCAGCGCCCCGGCCCCGGCGGCATAGCCGAGGAAACGCCGGCGGTCGACGGCATGGGGAAAGAGGTCACCAGCATGAGGCTTGGTCATGAACGGTCCTCCCAATGGCCTCGCTTGTCGTCTGCGAGTTCAAGGCTAGCCTAGGCTTCGGGGGCAAAACGCGTCAAGGACGCCGCGCAACAAGTTGCGGTTTTTGTTATGTTGTTAGCCGAAGATAGTCCTCGGCCGGCCGCTCAGTCGAAGAACGCCTTGTCCTCGTCGGACAGATATTGGCGGGCGCGCTCGGGGTTGATCTCGACGCCCATGCCGGGCCGGTCCCAGACCTCGATCAGCCCGTTGCGGACGATTGGATTCGGCAGGCCGTCGACGATGTCGTACCACCAGGCCGGGTTGCCGCTGGGGTACTCGAAGGCGATGAAGTTGTTCGGCAGCGTGGCCGAGACCTGGACCAGCGCGGCCAGGCCCAAGAGGCCGTTGCCGGTGCCGTGCGGTGCCATCAGGATGCCGTGCAGATTGGCGTATTCGGCGATCCATTTCAGCTCGGCGATACCGCCGACATCGCAGGGGTCGGGGCCGACCACATTGACCGCGTGGCCCTCGATCAGCGCCTTGAAGTTCTGGCGCAGATAGATCTGCTCGCCGGTGTGGATCGGGGTCGAGGTGGCGCGGGTGACCTCGCGATACACATCGGCGTTGACATAGGGCACGTAGTCGCCGGTGAGCAGGTCCTCGAGCCAGAGCAGGTTGTACTCCTCGACCGCGCGGGCGAAGCGGATCGCGTCGGGCACGGTCCAGCCCGGCCCGCAGTCCAGCGCCAGCGCCACCTTGTCGCCCAGCACCTCCTTCATCGCCGCGACGCAGGCGACCATGTGCTTCAGACCGCGCTCGGTGATCAGCCCGGAATCGAGCGAGCCGTGGAACACGCTCTGCCCCGGCGTGCCGTAGTAGAAGTCCGGCACTTCCCGCTTCATCGGGCTGTGGAAGCCGATGCCCTGCTTGATCATGGTGAAGCCTTCGGGCAGGGCCATCTGCCGCTTGGCGTCCGCGGCGTAGTGCTCGGGCTCGTAGCCGGCCATCGGCACGCGCAGCGAGCCGTTGTAGACCCGCACATGGTCGCGCACCTTGCCGCCCAGCAGCTTGTGCACCGGCAGGCCCGCCGCCTTGCCGGCGACGTCCCACAGCGCCATCTCGATGGCGCTGACCGCGGCCCCCCAGGGCTTGAAGGCGCCGCGCTGGCGGATCCGCATCATGGTCTGCTCGACCAGTGTCGGGTCGGCGCCGATCAGGGCGTCGCGGAAATGCAGGATGTGCGGCTTCAGATACGGCTTGTAGGATTCGACCTCGCCATAGCCGCTGATGCCCTGGTCGGTGACGATGCGCACGATCGGGTTCTTGCCGATCACGGCGCATTTCAGATCGACGATCTTCATGGTCCTGGGCGTCCCGCTCGGTGGGGGACGGGCGCTGCCGCCCACCCGGTGTTTCCTCTCCGCTGCCCTTTTTATGTCCGATCTAGGCAGTCGATGGCCGAGCCTAACACAGGCAAGAGGCATTGCAACTTGTTAGGTGGAGAAAAATTCCGGGCGCTGCTGCGGGCCTCCAGCCCAGCCCTACTTCGCCGCCTTCGCCCGCTTCAGCACCGGCGCCAGCCAGGCCGTCGGCGCGGCCGGGGCGGTCGAGCCCCGGGTGACGATCTCGGCCACCAGCGCCAGGCGCACCGGCGGCCGGGCGGCGGCCTCGGCGTCGCCCAGCCGGTCGGCGATGCAGCGCACCATGGCGGCGCCGATCTCGACCTGCGGCGTCCGCACCGTGGTCAGCCGCGGCGACACCTGCGAGGCGGCGGCGAAGTCGTTGAACCCGACCACCGAGATGTCCTCGGGCACACGGATGCCCAGGCGCAGCAGGTCCGAGATCACGTTCACGGCGATGCCGTCATGGGCGCAGAACAGCGCCGTCGGCGCGCCGCCACGGCGCAGATAGGTCAGAAAGGCATCGCGGAACCCCTCCGTTTCGTCGAAGACGATGTCGTCGGCGGTGGCGCCCGGCACCTCCAGCATGCCGTCGCGGAAGCCGCGGTAGCGCTCGGCCCGGCCGAGCGGCAGGGTGCTGCCATGGACGAAGGCCGTGGCCCGGTGGCCGAGGCCGAGCAGCAGCCGGGCCACGCCCACCCCGGCCTCCCAGTCGGCGCCGACCACCTGGTCGATCCGCTCCATCGCGCCGACATAGGTGGCGCAGACCACCGGCAGCCCGGTGCGCGCGGCCGGGCCGGAAACCTCATGCGGCCGCGGCACCGCCAGGATCAGCCCGGCCACGGCGCTGTCCAGCGGGCCGCCCTCGGCCAGGTGCCGGGCCTGGCGCGGCACGATCGAGAAGCCCAGCCGCTCGCCCTCGCGCTCGGCGCCGTGCAGCATGTTCAGCCACAGCTCGCTCGACACCGGGTCGATCTCCTGCCGGATGAACAGGATCTGGCCGTTGGCCGCCGGCAGCTCCTGGCTGCGGCGATAGCCCAGGCTGTGGGCGGCGCGCAGCACCCGGTTGCGGGTGGCCTCGCCGACGCCGGACTTGCCGGACAGGGCGCGGGACACCGAGAACTTCGAGATCCCGAGCCGGTCGGCGATGTCCTGGATGGTGACGCGGCCTGAACTCATGCGGTGTTGCGCTCCTGTTTGGGCCGCACCTTCTGCCGCAGCGCTGGTTCCGGCGTCAACATCATCACATGCAACGGGTCCGGCTTGCGCAACTTGTTTGGTGATGATAGCAAATTACCTAACGAACAGCAAACTGCAGGGTGGACGCCATGACCACAGGACGCCTGGATGACGCTGCCATGGGCAGGGTCGAGACTGCCGCGTCGACCCATTCCCGGCCGAGCGAGCTCAGGATCACCGATCTGCGGGTCGCGGTGGTGGTCGGCAGCGGCTACCACCCGATCATCCGCATCGACACCAACCAGGGCATCTCCGGCCTCGGCGAGGTGCGCGACGGCGGCCATGCCGAATACGCCCTGCAGTTCAAGCACATGCTGCTGGGACAGAATCCCTGCAATGTCGACATGATCTTCTCGGCCCTGCGCCGCTACGGCAATTGGGGGCGGGAAGGGGGCGGCGTCTCCGGCATCGAGATCGCGTTGTGGGACCTGGTCGGCAAGGCCTATGGCGTGCCCTGCCACCAGTTCCTCGGCGGCAAGCACCGCGACCGGGTGCGGATCTACGGCGACACGCCGGCCCCGGCCCAGCCGACGCCGGAGGGCTATGTCGAGGCGGTGCTGCGGCGCAAGGCGCTGGGCCTGACCTTCATCAAGTTCGACCTGCCGCCGCGCTTCTTCAACGCGGTCGACGGCGCCCTGGTCGGGCAGGCCACGAAGCATGAATACGACCTGGCCAAGGCCTGGCGCGCGCCGGGGGCCGGGCGGGGTGTCAAGCTCAGCCAGAAGGGCATCGCCGCCGCTGTCGACGTGGTCCGCGCCGTGCGCGAGGCGGTGGGCAGCGAGATCTCGCTGTGCATCGACCATTTCGGCGAGGGCTTCATGACCGCCGACGAGGCGATCCGCCTCGGCCAGGCGCTGGAGCCGTTCGACCTCGCCTGGGTCGAGGACCCGCTGCCCTGGCACGATTTCGCCGGCCACAAGAAGGTCGCCGACGCGCTGCTGACCCCGGTCGCGGCGGGCGAGGAGCTGTATCTCTGGGACGGGTTCCGCGAGCCGATCGAGACCCGCGCCTTCGACATCCTGCACCCCGATCTGCTGACCTCGGGCGGCATGCTGGAGACCAAGCGCATCGCCGATTACGGCGAGCGCTTCGGCCTGGCGACCGCGCTGCACGCCTGCTGCACCCCGATCGGGCTGATGGCGAATGTGCATTGCGGCGCCGCGATCTCCGGCCTGGTGGCGGTCGAGCATCACGGGCTGGACATCCCGCATTGGGGCGACCTGGTGACCGGGATCGACCCCGACTACCTCAAGGGCGGCTATATCACCGTGCCGGACACGCCGGGCCTGGGCATCGAGCTGAACGAGGCGGCGGTGGCGGCACAGCTGCGCCATCCCGGCGCCCTGTTCCAGCCGACCGAGGAGTGGAACCGGATCCGCATCGGCTTCGAGCGCCGGTCGCGCGGCTGAGGGCGGGCCTGTCAGGGGGCCGGCGCAGCGCTGCGGGGTGGATCGGCGCATCCCGGAGCCGGGCAAATTCGTCGCGACGGCATCGGCTGATGCCTCCGCGTTTGCAGTTTGGTGCTGCCGCCGCTAGGACCGAATGCCCTCTCAAAAACAGGAAGAAAGTCACTGGACCTGTTCAAAGCGGAATGCTACATCCAGACAGACGTTAACTTTTTGTAATGAGCGGACGCTAAACCTTTCTCTTCAGCCTGTGAGGGTGGGAGTCGATCGTTTGGTTGCATTGCTTCATAGAATTTTGCGAAATCGCCTGAGAGATTTTGTGTAATTGCAATAATAATAAGACAAGTCAGGGCGATCACTCCTCAGAATGTGGGTTTGGTGGAAGGTTGGGATGGCTGCTATCGGACATGTCGGAGCGCTTCCTTGGCTCAAGAGAGTAAATGCCTCGATGTCAGATCAGGATCGGCAGATTCGTAAGACAAAGTGGGCGTGTCGGATCAAGAACGTTTCAGTAGTACTTGGAATCATTGTTTTTGCCGCCGCATGCTGGCTTCCGCTTAGCTACGGATATGAGCAAGCCGGGAGTCCTGATCGCTTGTCTAAGGATCAGTTGATGGCGCGTGAATGCAGCTTGACCGCACAGCAGGTGATTTCTCTTGTCGAAGAGCAGTTATCACAATCATCCACTGACGGTTCACTATGGAGCATCGCTCAGGATCGTTTGGTGCAATCATTAACCGGTTGTCGGACGAATCCAGGAGAAGTGATAACTGTCGCAATGCGAAGTAAATACTTCAGTTATCAAAGATCATCCGATAAAGTCAGGAACTTATTTGTTACAATAATGTTTTCAAAAACGGAACGACCAGATGATTTCAATATTGTATTTAACGTTTGTACGGAAATACTAAATGGTATCCCGATCAAATGTGGCAAAGATCAGATAGTTGGCGTCTCTGTTTTTCACGACATTCACCGTTGGCCTTAGGATTTTAAAATCATGGCGAAGGAAGAAATCTACGTCACCTACAGCTCGACGTTAGGTGCTTTTGATCATATGGCGTTACACTACGTCGATCAGTATGGTGTCGAGCACGTCATAGAGGCAGAACCGGAACACCAAGATGCTGGCGGCTTCGGCGATGTAGTTGAGCAGGCATACGATAAGTCATCAAATACAGATTCACCGTGGGGTCGCATTCGTGTCAATGAAGAGCGCAATATTCTGCCGGAGCATCGACCAAACGAAGATCAGCTGCCGCGTGAGACAATCGCTACGGGCGACAGTCTTCGGGTGAAGTGGGATAAAATCAAAGAAGCTGCTGCTAAGGTAACAGAAGAGGGATATGAGTATAGCCCTTTAGACCAAAATAGTAATACTTTCGCCAATGCGGCATTGAGATATGCAGGCCTCCCGACTGCTCGTGGGGTCTCTGGTCTGGATGACCCAACTGGTCCAGATTATCCAACTGTACATAATCCTAAGGGTTATCAGAACACTCTAACTGATCCGATCAACGGTCCCAGTTCATTTCAAGATCCATCATCGAAACCTTCCGATCATCCCGCCCCTGCCGAGCCCGGCCTGCTGGATCAGATCCTAGAGGACATCTTCGGCGGGCCGGCCCATGGAGCGGAACTGCCTCCCCCTCCCCAACCGCCGACACTGGAGCCGCCAACACCGCCCTCGCCGGACGGCGGCAGCCCGCCGCCGCCGACGCCCGATCCGAACGGCACCCTGGATCCGCGGCTCCAGGGCATCCTGAACGGCGGGCCCCCCACCAACCAGCCCACGCCGAACGATCCGAACCCCCCGGGCACCGGCTCCGGCGGCGGGAATGGCGGGTCATCGGGCGGCGGCCGTGAGAGCCATGGCGGCGAACACAACCGTGACGGTGGCCAGCAGCAGGACGATGATGATGGCGGCGGCATTATCAGCGGCGGCTGGGGCGACGACCAAGTCGGCAGTGGCGCGGGCCGCGACATGTTGGGTGGCGGATCGGGAACGCGGTCGGGTGGCGAGCGCCCCGGCTGGACGCACGATCCGCCCACCCCGGGCCATCGGCCGGACAATGATTCCGGGCCCAGCCAGCCGGGTAACTCCAATCACAGCGGCCGTGGAGGCGGCTATTCCAGCAGCAGCGACGGCCGGGGCAATATTAATGAAAGCGGACCGAGCCACCCCGACGGGCCGAAGGGCACCAATGATGGTACGTCCGGCCAGAGCGGTGGCACTCCCGGAAGCGTGCATGACAGCATGAGCGGCGGCTATGGCGAGGTCCCGATCGCGCTGGATCTGGATGGCGACGGCAGGATTGCGCTCGTCTCGCTGGATGACAGCAGCGCACTGTTCGATTTCGACGGGGACGGCAGCAAGGAACGGGTGTCCTGGGTCGGGCGCAATGACGGCTTCCTGGTCGCCGATCTCAATGGCGATGGCAAGATCGATCAAGCGAAAGAGCTGGCCGTATCGCTGCTGACTGCGGAACAGGACACGGACCTGCAGGCTTTGGCGACGGTCTTCGACAGCAATCATGACGGACGGGTCGACGCACAGGATGCCGATTTCGGCAAGCTGCGGGTCTGGCAGGACAGCAACGGGAATGGAGTGACCGATCCCGGAGAGCTGAAGACGCTTGCGCAGGCCGGCATCACCAGCGTCGGTGTCGATCCGCAGGGGACCTGGCACTCTGCCGACGAGATGACCGCGGCGGACCGGGGCAAATGGTCCCTGAGTTCGGCGGTCGTCCAGGGCAGCGGCACGGCGCATTTCGAGTTGGCCGACGGCAACCAGCTCTATGGTGTGTCGACCGTGACGCGCAGCGACGGCTCGGTCCGCTTGGTGGGCGACATCGGCCTTGCTGGGGGAGCGGAGGAGGCAACCGGCACACCGCAGGCCGATGGCAGCACGCTTTACGTGCTGGGCGATGGCGCGCGCCTGCTTGCCGCAGGCAGTGGCCAAACTCTCAGCATCGATCTTGCCACCGCAACCGTTGCGGGCCGGACCGGTCTCGACGGTGCCATCGGCGGAGCCCTTTCCGACACGATCTCGGACAGCGGAACCAGCGCATCCCTGGTTTTTGGTGGCTCCGGCGACGATCTCCTGAATGGCGGCGGCGGAGACGACCACCTGATTGGCGGTGAGGGCGCCGACAAGCTGAATGGCGGCGACGGTATCGACCAGCTCCGCGGCGGAGGCGGTGCCGATACGCTGCGCGGCGACGCCGGGGACGACATCCTTCGCGGCGGTGCCGGGGCAGACGGGCTCGATGGCGGCGCCGGCCGAAACGGCGCCGACTATGCCGGTTCTCTGAGCGGAGTTGTCGTAAGCCTGCAGACCGGGACGGGGACCGCCGGAGACGCGCAGGGCGACACGCTGGCGAACATCATGGATCTCTACGGGTCCGCGCTCGCCGACACCCTCACCGGAAATGACCAGGACAATGCTCTCGTCGGCCAAGCCGGTGATGACAAGCTGTTCGGCGGCGATGGAAACGATCTCCTCCTGGGAGGGGTCGGTGCCGACAAGATCGACGGCGGCATTGGCATCGACTTTGCCTCCTATGTCGACTCCGCGGCGGGTGTGACGGTCAGCCTGATCACCAACACCGGGCAGGGCGGGGACGCGGCGGGCGACACGCTTGCCGGCATCGAGAACCTGGAAGGCTCGGCCTTCGCCGACCAGTTGAGCGGAGACGCTGGCGACAACATCCTTCGCGGCGGTGCCGGCAACGACGGGCTCTACGGCAAGGAGGGCGACGATGTCCTCGACGGCGGTGCGGGTGCGGACGCGCTGTCGGGCTGGCTCGGCTTCGATATGGCGACCTATGCCGACAGCACCGGCCAGGTCGGGATCGACCTCGCCGCCGGCACGGGCAATGGCGGGGAGGCGACGGGCGATACGCTGAGCGGCATCGAGGGTGTGATCGGTTCGGACTTCAACGACGGCCTGGCCGGCGATGCCGAGGACAATGTGCTTCGCGGCGGTACCGGCAACGACACGCTCGCCGGCCGGGCGGGCGACGACGTCCTCCACGGGGGTACGGGCGCGGATGTTCTGGCGGGCTATGACGGCGACGACCTGGCGACTTGGTTCGACTCCGCGGCAGGGGTGACGGCCAACCTGGGAACGAACGTCGTCCAAGGCGGGGACGCGGCGGGCGACACGCTTAGCGGCATCGAGAACCTGGAAGGCTCGGCCTTCGCCGACCAGCTGAGCGGGGACACCGGCGACAACTCCCTTCGCGGGGGCGCCAGCAATGACGGGCTCTACGGCAAGGAGGGCGACGATGTCCTCGACGGCGGTGCGGGCGCGGATGTGATGTCGGGCTGGCTCGGCTTCGATATGGCGAGCTATGTCGACAGCGCCGGCCAGGTCGGGGTCGATCTGGCTGCCGGAACGGCCAATGGCGGCGATGGCACCGGCGACACGCTGAGCGGCATCGAGGGCGTGATCGGCTCGGACTTCAACGACGGCCTGGCCGGCGATGCCGAGGACAATGTGCTGCGTGGCGGTGCGGGCAACGACACGCTCGGCGGCCGGGCGGGCGACGACGTCCTCCATGGGGGTGCGGGTGCGGATGTTCTGGCGGGCTATGACGGCGTCGACTTGGCGACTTGGTTCGACTCCACCGCCGCGGTGACGGCGAGCCTGAACACCAACACCGGGCAGGGCGGGGACGCGGCCGGCGACACGCTGAGCGGGATCGAGAATCTCGAAGGCTCGGCTTACAACGACACCCTCTACGGCAATGCCGGCGCCAACCTGCTGATCGGCCTGGCCGGCAACGACCTGCTCGGCGGCGGCGACGGCGACGACATCCTCAATGGCGGCCTCGGGGCCGACGTCCTGAGGGGAGAGGCCGGCTTCGATGTGGCGAGCTATGTCGACAGCATCGGCCAGGTCGGGATCGACCTCGCGGCCGGCACGGGCAATGGCGGGGAGGCGACGGGCGACACGCTGAGCGGCATTGAGGGAGTGATCGGCTCGGACTTCAACGACGGCCTGGCCGGCGATGCCGAGGACAACGTGCTCCGTGGCGGTACCGGCAACGACACGCTTGCCGGCCGGGCGGGAGACGACGTCCTCCATGGGGGTGCGGGTGCGGATGTGCTGGCTGGCTATGACGGCATCGACCTGGCCACCTGGTTCGACTCCGCCGCCGCGGTGACGGCGAGCCTGAACACCAACACCGGGCAGGGCGGGGACGCGGCGGGCGACACCCTCTCCAGCATCGAAAATCTCGAAGGTTCGGCGTTCAACGACACGCTCTACGGCAATGCTCTCGCCAATTCGCTGACCGGCAATGCCGGCACCGACCTGCTCGGCGGCGGGGATGGCGACGACATCCTCAACGGTGGCCTCGGTGCCGATACCCTGAGGGGCGATGCCGGCTTCGATATGGCGAGCTATGTCGACAGCGCCGGCCAGGTCGGGGTCGATCTGGCTGCCGGAACGGCCAATGGCGGCGATGGCACCGGCGACACGCTGAGCGGCATCGAGGGCGTGATCGGCTCGGACTTCAACGACGGCCTGGCCGGCGATGCCGAGGACAATGTGCTGCGTGGCGGTGCGGGCAACGACACGCTCGGCGGCCGGGCGGGCGACGACGTCCTCCATGGGGGTGCGGGTGCGGATGTTCTGGCGGGCTATGACGGCGTCGACTTGGCGACTTGGTTCGACTCCACCGCCGCGGTGACGGCGAGCCTGAACACCAACACCGGGCAGGGCGGGGACGCGGCCGGCGACACGCTGAGCGGGATCGAGAATCTCGAAGGCTCGGCTTACAACGACACCCTCTACGGCAATGCCGGCGCCAACCTGCTGATCGGCCTGGCCGGCAACGACCTGCTCGGCGGCGGCGACGGCGACGACATCCTCAATGGCGGCCTCGGGGCCGACGTCCTGAGGGGAGAGGCCGGCTTCGATGTGGCGAGCTATGTCGACAGCATCGGCCAGGTCGGGGTCGACCTCGCGGCCGGCACGGGCAATGGCGGGGAGGCGACGGGCGACACGCTGAGCGGCATTGAGGGAGTGATCGGCTCGGACTTCAACGACGGCCTGGCCGGCGATGCCGAGGACAATGTGCTGCGCGGCGGTGCCGGCAACGACACGCTCGGCGGCCGGGCGGGCGACGACGTCCTTCATGGGGGTGCGGGTGCGGATGTGCTGGCGGGCTATGACGGCGTCGACCTGGCTACCTGGTTCGACTCGGCAGTAGGGGTGACGGTCAGCCTGATCACCAACACCGGGCAGGGCGGGGATGCCGCCGGTGACACGCTGAGCGGGATCGAGAGCCTGGAAGGCTCGGCCTTCGCCGATCAGCTGAGCGGAGACGCCGGCGCCAATGCCCTGTTCGGCGGTGCCGGCAATGACGGGCTCTACGGCAAGGAGGGCGACGACGTCCTCCATGGCGGTGCGGGAGCGGACGTGATGTCGGGCTGGCTCGGCTTCGACGTGGCGAGCTATGCCGACAGCATCGGCCAGGTCGGGGTCGACCTCGCCACCGGCACGGGCAATGGCGGGGAGGCGACAGGCGACACGCTGAGCGGCATCGAGGGCGTGATCGGCTCGGACTTCAACGATGGTCTGGCCGGCGATGCCGAGGACAACGTGTTGCGTGGCGGTGCCGGCAACGACACGCTCGGCGGCCGGGCGGGCGACGACGTCCTCCACGGCGGCGCGGGTGCGGATGTTCTGGCAGGCTATGACGGCATCGACCTGGCGACATGGTTCGACTCCGCGGCGGCGGTGACGGCGAGCCTGAACACCAACACCGGGCAAGGCGGCGACGCCGAGGGCGATACCCTCTCCGGCATCGAGGATCTCGAGGGCTCGGCCTACAACGACAAGCTTTATGGCAACGCCGGCGACAACCTGCTGATCGGACGGGCCGGCAACGACACGCTCGGCGGCGGCGACGGCGACGATATCCTCAACGGCGGCCTTGGCGCCGACGTGCTGTCCGGCGGCAACGGTTTTGACATCGCAACCTATGTCGACAGCGATCTGGCGGTCGAGGTCATCCTGGCTGCCGGCAAAGGCTATGGCGGCGAGGCTCATGGCGACACGATCGCCGGCGTGGAAGGGCTCATCGGCTCTGCGTTCGGCGATGTGCTCGTCGGCAACGACGGGGACAATTTCTTCGAGGGGGGTGATGGTGCCGACACCCTCGTCGGAGCCGGCGGTTTCGACACCGCCTCCTATGCCAACAGCCAGAGCCAGGTGAGCATTGACTTGACCACCGGTGATGGCAGCGGCGGGGAAGCAGCCGGTGACAGGCTTTCCGGCATCGAGGAGGTCATCGGTTCCACCTTCAACGACAGCCTCCAGGGCGATTCCGGCAGCAACGTCCTTCATGGCCGGGATGGCGACGACACGCTGAAGGGGTGGGCCGGCGACGACATCCTCCATGGCGGGCGGGGCGCCGATGCGCTGGACGGCGGCGGCGGCATCGATCGCGCCACCTGGTACGACGCGACCTCCGCGGTCACCGCCAGCCTGAACAGCAACACCTTCTCGGGCGCCGCGGCCGGCGACACGCTGACCGGGATCGAGGATCTCGAAGGTTCGGAGTTCAACGACACCCTCTACGGCAACGTCGGCGCCAACCTTCTGATCGGCCTCGCCGGGGCCGACACGCTCGGCGGTGGTGACGGCAACGACATCCTCAATGGCGGCCTGGGTGCGGACATTCTGTCCGGCGGAAGCGGTTTCGACATCGCCACCTATGTCGACAGCAGCGCGGCCGTCGACATCGATCTGTCGGCAGGCACCGGGGATGGCGGCGAAGCCGCAGGCGACACGCTGGCGGGCGTCGAGGAGGTGATCGGCTCCTCCTTCGACGACACCCTGGCGGGCAATGCCGGGGCCAATGCGCTGCATGGCAGGGCCGGCCTCGACACGCTGTCGGGCCGGGATGGAAGCGACATCCTCCACGGCGGCGCCGGCGCCGACCAACTGGACGGCGGTGCCGGCAACGATACAGCCACCTATGCCGACAGCGTCGCGGCGGTGAACGTCAACCTGGCCGCCGGTGCGGGCTCTTCCGGCGATGCCACCGGCGACACGCTGACCGGCATCGAGAACGTGATCGGCAGCGCCGGCGCCGATTGGCTGCGCGGCGACGGCAACGCCAATGCCCTGTTCGGCAATGACGGGATCGACACCCTCCAAGCGGCCGCCGGCAACGACCAGATCATCGGCGGCGCCGGGGACGACAAGCTCTACGGCGAGGACGGCAATGACGGGCTCTCGGGCGGCACCGGCGCCGACATCCTGAACGGCGGGGCCGGCGCCGACACGGCGTCGTATGTGGACAGCGCGGCGGCGGTGAATGTCAGCCTCGTCGACGGCAAGGGCTATTCCGGCGATGCCAATGGCGACACGCTGGCCGGCATCGAGAACGTCACCGGCAGCGCCGGTGCCGACTGGCTGCGCGGCAACGATGTCGCCAACATCTTGATCGGCATGGCGGGGATCGACACCATCGTCGGCAACGGCGGCGACGACATGCTCATCGGCGGCACCGGTGCCGACAAGCTCGACGGCGGCGCCGGAAGCGACACGGCCTCGTATCGCGACTCCGCTGCCGGCGTCACCATCAGCCTGACCAGCATGACCTTCCAGGGCGGTGAGGCCCAGGGCGATCTGCTGCAGAACATCGAGAACCTGGCGGGGTCGAGCTTCGGCGACACGCTGTACGGCGATGCCGGCGCCAACGTCCTGTACGGCCTGCTCGGCAACGATGTCCTCGGCGGCCATGGCGGGAACGACACCGTGATCGGGGATGAGGGGGCCGACAGCCTGTCGGGCAGCGACGGCAACGACCTGCTCTGGGGCGGCACGGGCGCCGACACCCTGTCCGGCGGCGCCGGCATCGACGTCGCGACCTACAGCGACAGTGCCGCCCCGGTGAACGTCGATCTGGCGGCCGGCGCCGGATATTCCGGCGATGCCACCGGCGACATCCTGAGCGGGATCGAGAATGTCATAGGCAGCAACGGAGCGGACTGGCTTCGCGGCGACGGCAACGCCAACGGCCTGTATGGCGGCATCGGCGTCGACACGATCCAGGGGGCCGGCGGCAACGACTATGTCGTCGGCGGTGCTGGGGACGACAAGCTCCACGGCGAGGACGGGAATGACACGATCTGGGGCGAGGACGGCGCCGACGATCTATACGGCGGCAACGGCGACGACATCCTGATCGGGGGCGCCAGCGGTGCCGACGCCGACCACCTCGACGGCGGCGCGGGCTGGGATTTCGCCAGCTACACGGAGTCCTTCGATGCCGTCTACGTCGATCTCACCCAAGGCAAGGGGTTCTGGAGCGAGTCAGCCGGCGATACCTATGCCGGTGTCGAGGAGGTCTGGGGCAGCCGGTTCAACGACACCCTGATCGGAAGCGCCGTCAACAACACGCTGCGGAGCGGGGTCGGGAACGACACGCTTTCCGGCAAGGGAGGCGACGACTCGCTCCTCGGCGGCGCCGGCGCGGACACGTTCTGGGGCGACGACGGCAACGACTACCTTACGGGTGGCACGGGTGCCGACAAGCTCGACGGCGGCGCCGGGTGGGACTTCGCCAGCTACACGGACTCGGCGGGCGCGGTCTATGTCGACTTCGCCCAAGGGAAGGGCTTCTGGTGGGATGCCGAAGGCGACACGCTCGCCGGCATCGAGGAGGTCTGGGGCAGCCGCTTCAACGACACCATCGTCGGCAGCGGCGCGGGCGGGACCTTGCGCGGCAACGATGGCAACGACACCCTCCGCGGCGGCGGCGGGGCCGATACCCTGGACGGCGGGGCCGGCTGGGATATCGCCCTCTACACCGGAGAGACCGTCGGCGTTTCGATCGACCTCAACACCGGACAGGGGCTCCGCGGAAACGCCCAGGGCGACAGGCTCTATGGGATCGAAGAGGTCCAGGGCGGCGGTGGCGCAGACGTGCTGCTCGGCGACAGTGCCGTCAATGTGCTGCGCGGCAACGCCGGCGATGACTTCATCCATGGCGGATGGGGCGGCGACACCCTCGACGGTGGCGGCGGCTGGGACTGGCTGAGCTACAAGGCGTCCGGGGGAGCGGTCCATGTCGACCTGTCCACCGGCCACGGCTCCTGGAACGATGCCGAGGGCGACCAGCTAAGCGGATTCGAGGGCGTCGAGGGCAGCCAGGGCAACGACACGCTCATCGGCAACAGCGGCGACAACCGCATCGCCGGCCTGGGCGGCGCCGACACGCTCTACGGCAATGGCGGCCGGGACACCTTCGTCTACTACGCGGCATCGGACAGCACCGACGGCGCGGTCGACCGCATCATGGATCACACCGAGGCCGATGCCTCGGCGGATCACGACTGGCTCGACCTGTCAGGCATCGACGCGAACATCAATGCGGCCGGCAATCAAGGCTTCATGTTTGATGGGGTTTTCGACAATCGCGAGGAGTGGCGGCAAGTTCACTCCAACGGAGCCTCCATCGGGCATCTCTATGCCTGGCGTGCGGGCGACAGTATCTACATCGAAGGCGACGTCGATGGTCTGGAGGACACTGTCGATTTCTCGATCATGATCGTTGGGCGAGCGTATGGCGGGATGGATAACAGCGACTTCATCCTGTAGGGCGAATGCCGCGGGCTTCTTCGAGGCTGGACCGGGTATGGCTTTCAGATCCTCGAAGAAGCCGCTGCCGGAGCGGCCGGCACCCCGCTACAGCTGGAACTGCAGTCGGCGCGACAGCACGATGCCCGCCGCCCCGCGCAGCGTGGCGCGGCCCCTCTGGTCGGTCAGCAGGATTCGGGGGTCGCTGCCGGGGCGCGGCGGCACCAGCAGGCCGACATGTGCCTCGATCGCGGCCCGCAGCCGTTCCCCGGCCTCGACCACCTCGCCATGCAGCACGAAATGGTTGGGGGCCAAGGTCTGCTGCAGGTTGGCGATGCCGACCGCGATGTTGCGGGCGTAGAGGTCAAGCAACCGCTCCGCCGCTTCGGAGCCCGTGTCGGCGAGACCGGCCAGGAGGGCAGGGGTCATCGCCTCGGCCTCGGGCAGGCAGGCGGCCTGCGCCTGGCGCCGCAGCCAGCCGATCGTCGCCACCGTCTCCCAGCAGCCGCGGCGGCCGCAGGCGCAGATCTCGCCGTCGAGCTGGACGAAGGTGTGGCCGAGCTCGCCGCCGGCGCCGGCCGGCCCGCTCTGCAGATGCCCGTCCAGCTGCAGGGCGCCGCCGATCACGTCCGACAGGTACAGCACCGCGAAGGTCCGCAGGCTGCGGCCGATGCCGAACCAGCGGTCGGCCAGCAGCAGCGCTCGCGGATGGTGTTCGAGATAGACCGGCAGGCCGGTCTGCTCCTCCAGGATCGCGCCGAGGCCGAGGCCGGACAGCACCGGCGCCAGGTTGACCTTGACGATGACCCCGCGGTCGGTGTCGATCATGCCGGTGGCGCCGACGCCGATGCCGAGCGGCGGTTGCCGGGCGGCCGACAGGGTGCGCGACAGGCTGGCGACGATGGCCGCCACCGCCCCGGGATCGCCGGCCTCCGTGGGAAAGTCTTCGCGCTCGACGGCCGTGATCTCACCGGTCCAGGACACCAGCGCGGTGCGCACCGAGCCGTGCCTCAGATCGACCGCCCCGATCGGCGGCGCGTCGCGCGAGAACTGCAGCGGCCGGGCCGGCTTGCCGCCGGCGCCGCCGGGCAGGGCGGGCTCGCCCTCCACCAGGATGCCGTCGTCGATCAGCGGCTGGACGATGCCGGTGATGGTGGCGCGGTTGACGCCGATATGGCGGGCCAGGTCGGCGCGGCTGGTCGGCCCGAGGTCGAACAGCGACTGCAGCAGGCGGCCGCGGTTGACGTCGCCCATCTTGGCCGGAGACAGCAGGGAATGGGGCCGCGGCTTCGCCGGCTCGGCGGGGGCGGGCGGGGAGGCTCCCATCACCCGGCCTGGCATCTTTCCAGTCGACATGTCCTGCTCTTCCCAGGGGCCGGACATGGTCCGGCCTCCTGACACATCCTATCGGCGGTGGCGCGTGCCGCGGAACGCTCCCCGCGCCACCGGCCGAACCCATGCTCTGGCATGTTAACCGCGTTGACGGCAAGTTTGTTAGGAATTATAACAAACATGCAGAATGAGGCCGGCTCGAAGCCTCGCTGTTACCGGCCGCGACAAGAATAAGAACAGAAAAACCAAGTCTTATTCAGCAAGCCAATCGTCCACAGGACGAGAACAGGGAGTCGCAACATGCTTCTAAAGAAGTCCGGAGCGGGCTTAGCTCTCCTCGTCGGCGCCGCGGCGCTGATGGGCAGCGCCACGATCGCGGATGCGGCAACGCTGCGGGTCGTCGTCGGCTTTTACAGCGCGGCGACGCAGGAGCTCTTCGAGGGTATGGCCAAGGATTACATGGCCGCCCACCCCGGCGACGAGGTGAAGATCGAAGTCGTCCAGTGGGACAACCTGCAGCAGCGGCTGACCACCGACATCGCCGGCGGCACCGCGCCCGACATCGCCATGATCGGCACGCGCTGGCTCGTCGACTATGTCAAGAACGACATCGCCGAGCCGCTCGATTCCTACATCGCGCCGGAGTTCAAGGGCCGGTTCATCGAGGCGTTCATGTCGCCCTCGACCCTCGACGGCAAGATCTACGGCCTGCCGGTCGCGGCGTCGGCCCGCGCCATGTACTACAACAAGGACCTGCTCGCGAAGGCGGGCGTGTCCGAGCCGCCGGCGACCTGGGACGCCGTCGTCGACGCCGCCCGGAAGGTCAAGGCGCTCGGCGGCAACACCTACGGCCTTGCGCTGCAGGGCAAGGAGATCGAGACCGACGCCTATTGGTACTATTCGCTGTGGACCCATGGCGGCGACATCATCGTCGACGGTAAGTCCGGCGTTGCCAGCCCGCAGGCGATCGCGGCGCTGACGCTGTACAAGAGCATGATCGACGAGGGGCTGACCGAGCCCGATCCGACCGGCCTCAACCGCCAGGACATCGAGCGGCTGTTCAAGCAGGGCCGCATCGCCATGATCCTGACCGGCCCTTGGCTGCGCGGCCAGATCAAGACCGACGCGCCGGATCTCAACTACGGCATCGCGCCGATCCCGGCCGGTTCGACCAAGGCCACCTATGGCGTGACCGACACGCTGATGGTGTTCAAGTCGAGCAGCCAGAAGGATCTCGCCTGGAAGTTCCTCAGCGAGACCGCCTTCAGCGACAAGTGGCGCATCGACTTCAGCACCAAGGAGGGCTTCCTGCCGGTGATGAAGGCCGAGGCCCAGGCGCCGGTCTTCACCGGGGATCCGCAGCTCAAGGCCTTCACCGAGATGCTGCCCTACGCCCATTTCGCGCCGCCGGTGGCGAATTGGGAGCAGATGGTGGATGCGGTGATCAGCGCGCTGCAGAAGACCTATATCGGCCAGGCCAAGCCCGAGGACGCGCTCAAGGAAGCGGCCGCGACGATCGACAGCCTGATCCAGCAGTAGATCCGTGACGGCCGCCCATGCCGGCAGCGCCATGAGCCGGACCAAAGCACCGTCCGGCGGCAGGGTAGGGCGCGCCAGCGCGCCCTACCTGCTGGTCCTGCCGTCGATCCTGTTCGCCTTCTGGATCATCGGCTATCCGATCTTCGACATGGCGCAGATGTCGCTGCAGACGGTCAACCGTTTCGGCGGCACGACCGGCTTCAACGACTTCGGCAACTACAGCCGGCTGTTCTCGCATCAGCTGTTCCTCGGCTGCCTGTACCGGACGCTGGTCTGGACGGTGTTCGTGGTCGGCGGCACGGTGCTGCTGTCGATCCCGATCGCGCTCGCGCTCAACGAGCGCTTCTACGGCCGTCACCTCGCCCGCATCATCATCATGCTGCCCTGGGCGGTCTCGCTGACCATGAGCGGCATCGTCTGGCGCTGGTCGCTCAACGGCCAGTTCGGCATGGTCAACGCGACGCTGAACCAGTTCGGCCTGCTGACGGAACCGGTCGAGTGGCTGGCCACGGCGAACACCGCCTTTCCGATCGAGATCGCGATCGGCATCCTGGTCTCGATCCCGTTCACGGTGACCGTGTTCCTCGGCGGCCTGTCCTCGCTGCCGGCCGACATCTTCGAGGCGGCCAGGATCGACGGCGCCAGCCCCTGGCAGCGCTTCCGCTACTTGACGGTGCCGCTGATGCGGCCCTTCCTCAACATCGTGCTGGTGCTGAACTTCATCTACGTCTTCAACTCCTTCCCGCTGATCTGGGTGATGACGCAGGGCGATCCGGCCAACAGCACCGACATCCTCGTCACCTGGCTCTACAAGCTCGCCTTCCGCTACGGCGAGCTCGGCGTCGCCTCGGCGCTGTCGATCGTGATGTTCCTGATCCTGCTCGCGCTCACCATCACCTATGCGGCGCTGGCGATGCGCAACGAGGAGAGGATGGGCTGAGATGGAAAACCAGCTCCGCAAATCCGCGCTGATCTGGCTCGGGCTCGGGCCACTGTGCCTGGTCATCCTGTTCCCGTTCGCGGTGATGATCTCGACCGCGGTGAAGCCGCGGGCCGAGGTGCTGGCCTTCCCGCCGCATTGGCTGCCGTCGGAGATCCGGCTGCAGAACTTCGTCGACATGTGGCAGGCGGCGCGCTTCGGGCCGGCGCTGGTGAACAGCCTGCTGGTCAGCATCGCCGCGACCGTCCTCTGCCTGCTGGTCGCGATCCCCGCCGCCTACGCCATGGCGCGCATGGAGTTCCGGGGGCAGCGGCTGTTCCGGCAGTTCCTGCTCGTCACCCAGATGCTGTCGCCGATCGTGCTCGTGCTCGGCATCTTCCGGCTGATGTCGAAGATGGGGCTGGTCGACCAGCTGCCGGCGCTGATGCTGGCCTACATCGCCTTCAACCTCGCCTTCGCGGTGTGGATGCTGCAGGCCTATTTCCAGACGATCCCGCGTGAGCTCGAAGAAGCCGCGACGCTCGACGGCGCGAACTCCCTGCAGCGGCTCAGGCTGGTGTTCCTGCCGCTCGCCGCCCCGGCGATCGGCATCACCTCCGTGTTCATCTTCATCTATTGCTGGAACGAGTTCGTGCTGGCGATGACACTGCTGCGCTCGAACGAGAAGTATACGCTCACCATGCAGATCTTCTCGCTCGTCGGCGGCCGCTACCAGGTCGAATGGGACCATGTGATGGGCGCGACGCTGGTCGCCAGCGTGCCGGTCGCGATCGTCTTCGCCATGCTGCAGCGCTACCTCGTCAGCGGCCTCACGGTCGGCGCCGTGAAGTAGCCAACATCAACGACCTTCGACATCGGAGACCCAGATGGGACTGCAGGAATGGTTCGGCCTCGACGGCAAGCGGGCGCTGGTTACCGGCGCAAGCCGGGGCCTCGGCCGCGAGATGGCGCTGGCGCTGGCCGAGGCCGGCGCCGACATCATCATCACCGGCCGCACGCAGGAGACGCTCGACCAGACCGCCGCCGACATCCGCGCCCTCGGCCGCCAAGCCTGGACGGTCAAGACCGACATGGCCGTGCCGGAGGAGTGCGAGACGGCCTGCGGGACGATCCTCGCCGAGCTCGGCCCGATCGACATCCTGATCAACAATGTCGGCAACCGCGACCTCAACGTGCCGATCGAGGAGGAGACGCTGCAGGACTGGCGGTCGTTGATGGACCTCAACCTGACCAGCTGCTTCGTTGCGACCAAGCTGGTCGGCGGCGCCATGCTGAAGCGCGGCCAGGGCGGGCGGATCATCAACATCGCCTCGATCAGCGCCCTGATCGCCAATCGCGGCATCGGCGGCCGCCATTACGAGACCGGCAAGGCGGCGGTGCTGCACTTCACGCGCTGCGCCGCGGCCGACTGGGCGCCGCACGGCATCACGGTCAACGCCATCTGCCCCGGCCTGTTCATGACCGACGCGAACCGGCACTGGAACGAGACGCGGCCCGACGTCATCGAGACCTTCGTCCGGCAGGTGCCGATGGGCCGGCCGGGCAATCCGCCCGAGATCGGGCCGCTGGCGGTCTATCTCGCCAGCCCCGCCGCGACCTATGTCACCGGCGCCGCCTATGTGATCGACGGCGGCTACACGCTGTGGTGAGCACCCGGCAGGACGAACCCGTGTCGATCCATCCCTTCGGCCGGCTGCCGGACGGCCGGGCGGTCCGCGAGATCCGTCTCGCCAACGCCGCCGGCGCCACCGCCTCGGTCATCACCTTCGGCGCGGCGGTCCGCGATCTCGTCGTGCCGTTCGGCGGCGGGATGCGGCGCGTCGTGCTCGGCTTCGCGGCGCTCGACGGCTATCTCGACAACCGGCGCTATCTCGGCGTCACCGCCGGCCGCCATGCCAGCCGCATCGGCGAGGGCCGGCTGATCCTCGACGGCACCGTCCACCAGCTCAGCCGGAACGACGGCCGGCACCATCTGCACGGCGGCGCAACCGGCTTCTCGCGCCGGCTGTGGGACATCGTCGAGGCGAGCGAAAGCGCGGTGACGCTCGGGCTGGTCTCGCCCGACGGCGAGGACGGCTATCCCGGCCGGCTCGATGTCCGCTGCACCTACCGGCTGGAGGAGCCGGCGACGCTCTCGGTCGAGATGACCGCGACGACGGATGCGCCGACCATCGTCAGCCTGGCCCACCACTCCTACTTCACGCTCGCACCCGGCGCGTCGATCCGCGGCCATCGCCTGCGGATCCCGGCGAGCCGCTTCGTGCCCTTCGGCCCGGACCTGGTGCCCACGGGCGACCTCGCACCGGTCGCCGGCACGCCCTACGACTTCCGGACGCTCCGGCCGATCGCCGGCCCGGATCCATCGGTCCTGTACGATTGCTGCCTGGTGCTCGACCGGGAGGGGCAGGGGCTCCGGCCGGCCGCGCGCCTCGAACCGCCCGATGGCGACCTCCGGCTCGAGGTCGCGACCACGGAGCCGTGTCTCGTCCTCTATGACGGGGCCGGCCTGGGCCCGGACTGGCCGGCGGTCGACGGGTCCCGTCCTTTCGCCCATGCCGGGCTGTGCCTGGAGCCGATGCGCTACCCCGACAGCCCGAACCAGCCGGGCTTTCCCCAGGCCGTGCTGCGGCCCGGCGAGCTCTATCGCCAGCAGACCACTTACGAGTTCATCGAGCAGTAGCAGGTCACTCGCCGGCGAATTTGAGCCCGAGCGTCGCGCGCGCCGCATCCATCATCGAGATCATCTGCAGCGACTTGGCATGCGTCATGACCGGGCTTTCCAGCGCCCCCGAGCGGATCAGGTCGCAGAAATGCGCCGTCTCATAGTTCAGGCCGCCGCCCTCGAACGGGTGGTCGAGCTCGACGACGCGGCCATCCGCGTACCGGATCGTCGCGCGGACCGGATTCCACCAGGGCTCGTGGATCGTCACATGGCCATGCGGCGCCGCCAGCAAGGCGTCGCCGCTGCCATGCAGGTCCAGGCCGCAGAACAGCTGCGCGAACCCCTGTTCGTGGCGGCAATTGAGGCTGGCGAAGCTGTCGACACCCGTCGGCCCCAGGCGGCCGATCGTCTGCACATCGAGCGGCGCGCCGAGCCAGTCGACGGCCAGGAACGCCTCGTAGATGCCGAGGCTGAGCAGCGCGCCGCACATGTGCTCGAACGAGAACGTCGCATGATCCGCGGGCACGTCCGTCCTGGAACAGCCGGCGCGCACGAGCCCGATGTCGCCGATCGGGTCGGCCGCAAGGTGCTCGCGCAGCTTCCGGTACAGCGGATAGAAGGGCGGCTTCATCGCCTCCATGAACAGCCGCTTCCGGTCGCGCGCCACGGCGAGCACGCCTTCGAGCTGCGCGGCGTTGATCGTCGCCGGCTTTTCGCACAGCACAGGCTTGCCCGCGGCGAGGGCGGCCATCGCATAGTCGGCGTGGCTGTCGTGCAGCGTGGCGATGTAGACGGCATCGATATCGCTCGACAGCAGTTCGTCAAGGCTGGCGCAGCTTTGCGCCCCAAACTGCTGTGCCAGGGCGTCGGCCGTCGACGCGCGACGCGACCAGACCGTCGCGATCTGCGTGTCGGGGACATGCGCCAGGCCTTGCCCGAAGCGGCGCGCGATGTCGCCCGCGCCGATGACGCCCCAGCGGATGGTCTTTCCCGTCGACATGTCCTGCTCTCCCGAAGAGGGCGGGATACGGCTCCCCGCGCGACCGTTCCGGCCCCCGGATTTGGCATGTCTCCCGCGTTGACGGCAAGTTTGTTTGGAACTATAACAAACATACCAATGAGCGAGCCCGTGCCGGCGGCCATGCCGGATGGAAGCAAGCCCGAAAAATCACAGGAGAGGCGAATGGATAAGGATCTATTGGGTCGTTATCTGGTGTCCCGCCGTCGTCTGCTGCAGGGCGCAGCCCTGGGGTCGGGCGCCGCCTTGACGGGGCTCGGCGGCCGATTTGCCCGCGCTGCGCCGGCCACGCCCCTGAGTTTCATCGGCTGGCAGTTCCAGCCGCAGATCGTCGAAGAGAACGTCAACACCTTCAAGTCGCTGTACGACGAGAACGTCAATTACGAGTTGGTGACCGGCGACTACCACCCGGTGGTCGAGACCAAGCTGACCGGCGGCCAGCGCATCGACATGCTGTATGCCGAGGAGGATCATATCGCCCGCTGGTGCACGGCGGAGTGGACCCGTGACCTCGAGGGGCTGGACGGCGTCGACGAGATGAAGGCCGGCATGTTCCCGGTCAGCGTCAAGTCGATGTCGCTGCCGAACGGCAAGCTGGCCGGGCTGCCCTATTACGCCGGGCACAACGCCTTCATCTACAATGAGGAGCATCTGCAGAAGGCCGGCCTCCAGGTTCCGGACAGCTGGGATTCACTGCTGGATGCCTGCCGCAAGCTGAAGAAGGACGGCGTGTCGGACGCGCCCTACAACAGCGCCTGGGGCCAGAAATGGCCGGAGCTGTCCTGGAGCATCTTCTCCTGCTGGTACGCGGAAGGCGCGCCGGTCTTCGATGAGAAGAGCGACTTCGTCGACGACGCCGCGCTGCGCAAGGTGCTGGAGACGCACCAGGCCCTGTACAAGGAGCAGCTGGTCGCGGCCGACATCATGACGCTGCCGAATGAAGGCGTGCCCAGCTACGCCACCGGCCGCCACACCTTCATGGTGCTGCACGACTACGACCAGAAGGTCGCCAACGATCCCAAGCTCTCGAAGGCCGCCGGCAAGGTGAAGAACGCCCTGATGCCGGGCAAGACCAAGTCGACCTTCGCCTGGACCGCCGTCTACATGATGGGGGCGCAGCCGACCGACATCGACCGCACCTGGAACCTGCTGCGCTTCTTCGGCGGCAAGTCCAAGGACGGCCAGTACCATGTGATCAAGCGCTGGGCGCTCGATTTCGGTCTCGGCTCCGCCTACAAGGAAGTGATGGCCGACCCCGAAGTCGTCGCCAGCTTCGGCAAGTGGCGCGACCTCGCCGTCACCAACAAGCAGCTCGAGCTCGCCACCTCCCGCGATATCGCCAAGCAGATCTGGTTCCCGGAATGGGACCTGTTCATGATGCAGCGGGTGCAGGAATACATCCGCAGCAGCATGTCGACCGACCAGATCGTCGACGAGCTCGGCAAGAAGGTCGCCGAACTCAAGCAGCAGTACCAGTAGCCAGCAGGAACGGCGGTCGCGGCATCGCCGCGATCGTCCTTCGCGAGCCATTCGTCGGAGGGGCGGCCCGGTGTCGATCACCATTCCGCAAGCAGCTGCCATCACCCGCCCGCGCCGCCGCATCGGCCGGATCCCGGGCTTCGCCTATGGCGCGGTGGCGCCGACGCTGGCGATCGTGATCGCCGTCGTCGGCCTGCCGCTGGCCTACAGCCTGTATCTCAGCCTGCACCGCACCAACCCGATCACCAAACGCTGGCTCTTCGTCGGGCTCGACAACTATGCCGGCATGCTCGGCAATGCCGAGTTCTGGGCGGCGCTGGGCCGAACCGGGTATTTCGCCGCCTTCTCGGTGATCGGCACCACCCTGATCGGCATGGCCATGGCGCTGGTCCTCAACGAGCGCTTCGCCGGCCGCGGCCTGCTGCGCAGCGTCATGCTGGTGCCCTGGGCCATGGCGCCGGTCTCGGTCGGCGTGCTCTGGTCCTTCGTCTATGCCGGCGATTACGGCGCGCTGAACGGGCTGCTCAACGATCTCGGCCTCGGCTTCCTGGCGACACCCTGGCTCGGCGACGGCTTCCGCGCGCTCAACCTGGTCGCCCTGACCCAGGTCTGGAACCAGGCGCCGCTGACCGCCCTCCTGCTGCTGGCCGGGCTGCAGTCGATGCCGGGCAACCTGCACCGCGCGGCGATGCTGGACGGCGCCGGGCCGGTCGCCCGCTTCTTCGCCATCACGCTGCCCTGGCTGAAGCCCAACCTGCTGTTCATCGCCATCATCGCCACGATCAACTCGCTGATGGCCTTCGACATCCTGTGGATCATGACCCGGGGCGGGCCGGGCGCCGCCACCACGGTCTTCGCCTGGCTCGGCTACCTCTATTCCTTCCAGTTCCTGAAGTTCGGGGAAGGGGCGGCGATCCTGTACGGCCTCACCATCCTCAGCTTCGTCCTGGCGATCCTCTATTTCCTGGTGCTCGGCCCACGGCAGAGCCGGGCCGCCGAGGCCTCCATCGGCATCGCCCCGGACAGCGGCCGGGTCGGCGCCGGCCGGCGGCACGCCATGGTGGCGCTGCCGCGCTACCGGCCGCGGGCGCGGCTGCCCCGGCCGGTCGAGGCCGTGCTGGCCCGCTTCGGCTTCGCCCTGTCCGCGCTGCTGATCTTCCTGTGGTCGGCGCTACCGGTGATCGCGCTAGTGCTGATGAGCATCACCCCGGCCTCGGACCTGATCCGGACGCCGCCCACCATGGTGCCCAGCGGCTTCACGCTGCAGAACTTCACCGCGGTGCTGGCGCCGGAGCTGGCGGCCGGCAACGAGACCAGCGTCCAGGCCAAGCGGGTGCCGCTGTCGCTGTTCAACAGCTTCATCGTCGGCGTGGTGGTGGTGACGATCAGCGTCGCCCTCGGCACCCTGGCCGGCTACGCCTTCGCCCGGCATGGCAAGGCCCGGTTCTTCCGGATCAGCCTGTGGGGCCTGCTGCTGACCCGGATGACCCCGGCGCTGACCCTGGTGCTGCCCTTCTTCGTCATCTTCCGCACCCTGGGGCTGATCGACACCCGGACCGGGCTGGTGATCGCTTACAGCAGCATCCTGCTGCCGCTCAGCGCCTGGATGATGAAGAGCTATTTCGAGGGCATCCCGGTCAGCCTGGACCGGGCGGCGCTGATCGACGGCTGCTCGCGGCTGAAGATGCTGTGGAAGATCCTGCTGCCGGTGGCCCGGCCGGGCATCATCGCCGCCGCGATCTTCTGCTTCCTGGTCAGCTGGAACGAGTTCCTGTTCGCCCTGATCCTGACCTCGACCCCCGCGTCGCAGACCATCCCGGTGGTGCTGTCCGGCTTCCTCAGCCAGGCGCGCTTCTACGAATACGGGCCGATGTTCGCCGCCAGCGTGCTGTCGATCGCGCCGCCGGTGCTCGTCGCCTTCCTGTTCCAACGCTACCTCGTCCAGGGCGCGCTCTCGGGCGCCGTCAAGGGCTGAGCCGCGAGAGGCCCACATGACCTCGATCAACATCCGTGCCGTGTCCAAGAGCTACTCCCAGCACCGGGTGCTGAAGGGGCTCGACCTCGACATCGCCGATGGCGAGTTCATCTCCTTCCTCGGCCCGTCCGGCTGCGGCAAGAGCACGCTGCTCTACTGCATCGCCGGGCTGGAGGAGATCTCGACCGGCAGCATCCTGTTCGACGGCCGCGACATCAGCGGCCTGGCGCCGCGCGACCGCAACATCGCCCTGGTGTTCCAGGACTACGCCCTGTATCCGCACATGGCGGTGCGCGATAACATGGCCTTCCCGCTGCGCCAGCAGAGGGTCGGCGCCGACGCCATCAAGCGCCAGGTCGCCTGGGCGGCGGAGCTGCTGGGGCTTGAGGAGCTGCTGGACCGGTCGCCGGCCGAGCTGTCCGGCGGCCAGCGCCAGCGCGTCGCGGTCGGCCGCGCCATCGTCCGCAACCCGGCGGCGCTGTTGATGGACGAGCCGCTGTCCAACCTCGACGCCAGCCTGCGGGTGCGGATGCGCACCGAGATCAAGCGGCTGCAGCGCGAACTGGCGGTGACCACCATCTTCGTCACCCATGACCAGGAGGAGGCGATGGTCCTGTCGGACCGGATCGCCGTGATGCATGACGGCGTGCTGCAGCAATTCGCCGACCCGATGGCGGTGTATCGCGAGCCCGCCAACCAGTTCGTCGCCGGCTTCATCGGCAGCCCGCAGATGAACTTCCTGCCGGGCTCCGCCGTCTCCGGCGGCCAGGACGACAGCCGGGTTGTCGGCATCCGTCCGCACGACCTGACGCCATCGGCGGGGCCCGAGGACGGGGCGCTGTCCCTGACCGGGGAGCTGGCGCTGATCGAGCCCGCCGGGCCGATCCATTTCCTCGACGTGCTGGTCGGCGACCGGATGGTCAAGGCGACCTGCGGCGACCCCGGGGCCTTGCGCCCCGGCGCCAGCCTGACCCTGACCGCCGCCGACCGCAGCATCCACCTGTTCGACCGCGCCAGCGGCGCCCGGGTCTAGGCGCCGGCGCCCCCACCGCAAGGAAGCGTGCATCCCATGGCCTTCGATCTCGTGCTCCGGAATGGTCGGGTGATCGACCCGTCGCAGGGCATCGACCGCGTCGCCGATGTCGCCTTTTCCGGCGGCAAGGTCGCCGCGGTCGGCGTCGGCCTGGATCCCGGCGGCGGCGCCGTCCGCGACGTCTCCGGCCTGATCGTGACGCCGGGGCTGATCGACCTGCACACCCATGTCTATTGGGGCGGCACCTCGCTCGGCATCGATGCCGAGGAGTTCGCCAGGGCCAGCGCAGTCACCACCTGCGTCGACACCGGCAGCGCCGGGCCGGGCAACTTCCCCGGCTTCCGCAAGCATGTGATCGACCCCAGCCAGATCCGCATCCTGGTCTATCTGCACGTCTCCTTCGCCGGCATCTTCGCCTTCTCCGAACGGGTCATGGTGGGCGAAAGCCACGACATCCGGCTGATGGCCGCGCGCGACGCGGTCGAGGTGGCGGAGGCGAACCGCGACGTCATCATCGGCATCAAGGTGCGGATCGGCCGCATCGCCAGCGGCCCGGCCGGCATCGCCCCGCTGGACGTCGCCCTGCAGGTGGCGGACGAAACCGGGCTGCCGCTGATGGTCCATATCGACGAGCCGCCGCCCTCCTACGAGGCGGTGGTCGACCGGCTGCGGCCGGGCGACGTGCTGACCCATTGCTTCCGGCCCTTCCCGAATTCGCCGGTCACCCGCGACGGCCAGATCAAGCCCGAGGTGCTGGCGGCGCGGCAGCGCGGCGTGCTGTTCGACATCGGCCACGGCAAGGGGTCGTTCGGCTGGAAGACGGCGCGGACGATGCTGGCCCAGGGCTTCAAGCCGGACACCATCTCCTCCGACGTGCACGCGCTGTGCATCAACGGCCCGGCCTATGACCAGGTGACGACGCTGTCGAAGTTCCTGGCGCTGGGCATGCCGCTGGACGAGGTCATCGCCGCCTCGACCGTCAACGCCGCCAAGGCGCTGGGGCGGCCCGAGCTCGGCACCTTCAAGCCCGGCAGCGTCGGCGACGCCAGCATCCTGTCGCTGCAGGACGGTGCCTTCCCGCTGGAGGATGTGCGCGGCGAAATCGTCACCGCCGATCGGCGGATCTTCGCCGAAGGCGTCGTGGTCAACGGGCGCTGGTGGCACCCGGCGGAAGGAACGAAGTGATGCAGCGCAACGACATCGAGACCTTCGCCAACCACATCGGCGGGCGCTGGGAAACCGAGCCGGAGTGGATGCCGGCGACCAACCCGGCGACCGGCGAGCCGATCGGCCAGCTGCCGCGCAGCAGCCGCGAGACGGCCCGGCGCGCCATCGCCGCCGCCCGGGCGGCGCAGCCCGGCTGGGCCGCGACGCCGGTGTGGCAGCGGGCGAAGGCCTGCCTCGCCATCGCCGCCCAGATCGACGGCGCCCGCGACCGCATCGCCCGCACCCTGAGCCTGGAGCAGGGCAAGCCGTTCAAGGAGGCGCAGGGCGAGGTCGGCAAGGCGGCGGACGGGTTCCGCCTGGCGGCCGAGCTGGTCAAGCAGCTGGGCGGCGAGACGCTGCCGGCGGAGGATCCGAGCAAGCTGGTGCTGACCCTGCGCCAGCCGCGCGGCGTCTATGCCGTGATCACGCCCTGGAACTTCCCGGTCAACATCCCGGTCGAATACCTCGCCCCCGGCATCGCAACCGGCAACGCCATCGTCTGGGTGCCGGCGCCGACCACCTCGATGGCGGCGGTCGAGCTGATGCGCGCGATCGAGGCGGCGGGGCTGCCGCCGGGCGTGGTCAACCTGGTGATCGGGGAGGGGGCGGTGGTCGGCGACGAGATCGTCGCCCATCCCGACACCAACGGCATCGGCTTCACCGGCAGCCCGGCCACCGGCCAGCGCATCGCCGAGCGCGGCGCGGGCAAGCCGATGCTGCTGGAGCTCGGCGGCAACGGGCCGGTGCTGGTGTTCGCGGACGCCGATCTCGACCGTGCCGCCGCGGCGGCCGCGGGCGGCGCCTTCTTCAACGCCGGCCAGGTCTGCGCCGCCACCGGCCGGGTCCTGGCCCATCGCAGCATCGTCGAGCCTTTGGCGCAGCGGCTGGTCGAGATCGCCAAGTCGCACACGCTGGGCGACCCGCTGCAGCAGGGCACGACCATGGGGCCGCTGAACAACCCCAAGGTCGCGGCCAAGGTGCGCGAGCATGTCGAGGACGCGATCGCCCGCGGCGCCACGGTGCTGGCCGGCGGCAAGCCGCGGCCGGACCTCGGCAGCGACCTGTTCTTCGAGCCGACCGTGATCACCGGCGTCACCCGCGACATGCGGATCAACCGCGAGGAGACGTTCGGCCCGGTGGTGCCGGTCCTGGCCTTCGACGACGACGCCGAGGCGCTGGACCTGGCGTTGGACACCGAGCACGGCCTCAGCGTCGGCGTGTTCACCGCCGACATGGACCGGGCGCTGCGCTTCGGCGAGGCGATCCCGGCCGGCATCGTCAACGTCAATGCCGGCAGCACCTATTGGGAGCTGCACCTGCCCTTCGGCGGCGGCTCCGGCACCAGGAGCGGCATCGGCCGGCTCGGCGGCCGCCACACGCTCGAGGCGATGACCGAACTCAAGATGATCTCGATCACCCGGACCGGGAAATGACGACACCCACACCTTCTTCCGCCGTCGCGGCACGGCTGCTGGCCGACCTCGTCGACCTGCTGCTGCCGGGCGATGGCGACTGGCCCTCCGGCGCCACCATCGGCGTCCAGTCGATGCTGGCGATCCGGCTGGTCGAGGAGCGCGGCGAGCCGGACCTGACCCGGCTGGCCCAGGCGACCCTGCAGGCCGGCGGCCCCTTCGCCGACCAGCCGGAGGAGCGGCGCATCGCCATCGCCCAGGCCTTGGAGGCGGCGGAGCCGGAGCTGTTCGGCTGGGTCCGCGATGCCGCGTACTTCGCCTATTACGAAAGCCCCTATGTGGTCGCGGTGATCAACGCCCAGGGTCATCCTTACCGGCTGCGGCCGCATGTGAAGGGCTACCCGCTGCAGCGCTTCGACCCGGCCCGTGACGCGCCGAAGCACGGCCGCGGCCGCTGGCTGCCGACCGGGGATGTGCGCCCGGTCGACATCTCCGCCCTCGAACTCGACGTCGACCGCACGCAAGCCTGGGGCCTGAAGCGATGACCAAGCCATCCTGCGACGTCCTGATCATCGGCGCCGGCGCCACCGGCTCGCTGGCCGCCGTGGTGCTGGCCCAGGCCGGGCTGAACGTGGTCTGCCTCGAGCAGGGCTCCTGGGTCGAGGCCGGCGACCACCCGCATTACAGCTCCGACTGGTCCTGGCAGCGAAAGACCCGGTGGAACGCCGACGTCAACCGCCGCCGCCATCCGGACGACTACCCGGTCGTCACCGACAGCTCGCAGGTGCTGATGTGGAACGGCGTCGGCGGGTCGACCAATGTCTATGGCGCGATCTGGCCGCGCTACCGCCCGTCGGATTTCCGCAAGGGCGACGAGCACGGGCTGCAGCCGAACTGGCCGATCGCCTATGAGGATATCGCCCCGTTCTACGAGGCGGCGGACCGCATGATCGGCGTCAGCGGCCTGGCCGGCGACCCGGCGATGCCGCCGCGCGACTCCTGCCCGACCGGGCCGCTGCCCTTCACCAAGGCGGCGCGCCGCCTGTCCCAGGCCTTCGACCATCTCGGCTGGCACTGGTGGCCGGCCGAGGCGGGGGTGATCTCCGAGGATTATGACGGCCGCCCCGGCTGCAACGGCTGCGGCATCTGCAACGGCTGCCCGCGCGGGTCGATGAGCAAGTATTCCCTGTCGATCTGGCCCAAGGCCCTGTCGGCCGGCACCGAGCTGCGCATCCACGCCCGGGTGCTGCGGATCGAGAAGGGCAGGGACGGGCGGGCCACCGGCGTCGTCTATATCGACCGCGAGACCGGCCGCACCGAGTTCCAGCCGGCCGAGATCGTGGTCGTCGCCGCCAACGGCGTCGGCACGCCGCGGCTGCTGCTGGCGTCGGACAACCTCGCCAACCAGTCCGACCAGGTCGGCCGCAACCTGCTGCACCACACCCTGGTCGGGGCCGAGATCTGGGTCGACGAGCCGATCGACGGCCATATGGGCTACGTCGCCTCGCTGATCAGCCGGCAATTCGCCGAGACCGACACCAGCCGCGGCTTCGTCAACGGCTTCAACTTCAACTGCCTGACCAGCACCTCGGCCGCGGCGGAGGTCGCCGCCGGCTGGATCACCGAGACCCGGGCGCCCTGGGGCCGCGATCACCACCGCTGGTTCGAGCGCCATTTCGGCCACGGCATCGGCGTCTACGCCATCGGCGACGACCTGCCGAACCCCGAGAACCGCGTCGCCCTCGACCCGGTGAAGCGCGATGCCGACGGCATCCCGGTCGCGACCATGCACTACGCGCCGGGCGAGAACGACCGGCGGATGATGAACTACATGCTCGACCGGCTGGTCGATATCGGCACCGCCGCCGGCGCCTTCGAGGTCAAGCTGCAGGATTACCGCGACAAGGACGGCGTCTACCGCACCCCGGCCTGGCACATGATCGGCACCTGCCGCATGGGCAGCGACCCCGCGACCTCGGTGGTCAACAAATGGCACCAGAGCTGGGACGTGCCGAACCTGTTCATCGTCGACGGCAGCGTCCTGACCACCGGCGGCGTGGTCAACCCGACGCCGACGATCTCGGCCCTGGCCTTGCGGGCGGCGACCCATATCCGCGACAATTTCCGCGAGCTGAAGGGCGCGACCCGGCCGATGGCGGCCTAGGCCCAAGGGAGTCCGATCGATGCTGCAGCCGCCGCCGGCCGAGCCGGGCATGCGCGAGGAGGAGGTCGACACCCCGGCCCTGATCCTCGACCTCGACGCCTTCGAGGCCAATCTCGACCACATGGCCGGGCTGGCCACGGCGGCGGGCGTCAAGCTGCGGCCGCACGCCAAGACCCACAAATCGCCGGTCATCGCCCATCTGCAGCTGGCGCGCGGCGCGGTCGGCCAATGCACCCAGAAGGTGGCGGAGGCCGAGATCCTGGCCTGGGGCGGCGTGCCCGACATCCTGGTCAGCAACGAGGTGGTGTCCCCGCGCAAGCTGGCGCGGCTGGCGGCGCTGACCCGGATCGCGCGGGTCGCGGTCTGCGCCGACCATCCCGACGGCGTGGCGGCGATCGAGGCGGCGGCGGAGGCGGCCGGCACGCGGCTGACCGTGCTGGTCGAGATCGATGTCGGCACCGGCCGCTGCGGCGTGGTGCCGGGCGAGGAGGCGGTGGCGCTGGCCCGGCGCATCGCCGCCAGCCGGCACCTCGTCTTCGGCGGGCTGCAGGCCTATCACGGCCGGGCCCAGCACCGCCGGTTGCCGGAGGAGCGCGCCACCGCCATCACCGAAGCGGCACAGGCGGCGGGTCGGACGGTGGAGGGCCTGCGCCGGGCCGGCCTCGACTGCCCGATCGTCGGCGGCGCCGGCACCGGCACCTTCGCGCTGGAGGCGGCCAGCGGCGTGTTCACCGAGCTGCAGGTCGGCTCCTACGCCTTCATGGATGCGGACTACGCCCGCAACGACCCGCCGCCGCCCTTCCGCCAGGCCCTGTTCGTGCTGGCGACGGTGATGAGCGTGCCGCGCGACGGCACCGCCATCGTCGACGCCGGCCACAAGGCGCTGCCCACCGACAGCGGCATGCCGCTGGTCTGGGGCCGCGACGGCCTCCGCTACGAGGGCCCGTCGGACGAGCATGGCCGGCTGGTGCTCGAGCCCGGCGCCGCTGGGCCGAAGCTCGGCGATCGCTTGCGCATGGTGCCGGGCCACTGCGATCCGACCGTCGACCGCTACGACTGGTATGTCGGCACCCGCAACGGCCGGGTCGAATGCCTGTGGCCGGTCGCCGCCCGCGGCGCCATGGCCTGACGGCCGCGACGGTCAGCGGCAACGGAGCGTGGTGTCGATCTCGGCGCCGGCAAGAAAAGAAACCCTGATCGGAATTTCCTAGTGTCTATTTGTTGACGAGATCGATCATCTTCAACTTTTCGACAATCTCGGCTGCGGCACCGTTCAGTATGGCATTATACTCGCGAGCGGTATCCCGAAGGATCTGGTCCTCGGCCTCTGCGCCTTCGTTCCGCAGATTCGAGATCTTGAATTTGAGAGTCGAGGCATCGGACAATTCGGAAACTGCCTTCATGGAACTGCCTATCTTCACGACAAGGCGGTTCAGCTCGATGAGCTTTGATCCTGCGCACGGGCCGACAGCGAGATAGGCCAGGATCTGGCCATGGACCTCCAGCGCCGCCGCGAGTTGGGGGCCACTCAATACTTCAGGCCCGCCCTTCGCGATGCTGGCGATGCCCATATTGTGAGCGGCGTCGAATGTTGCCTGGAGCGATTCCCATGCTTTGTCATGGGCCTTGCGCATATCGTCGAAGCGGCAGGCACCTATGATGCCGGCAGTGGCACCCATGACATAGGCGAAGGAATAGGCCCAGGTCGCATTGTCCGGGGTCGGCTCGGCGGCGCGCACGGGAACGGTCACCAGGGTGAGGCAGACCGCAGCTACAACAACACCGCGTACGGCGCCGGCTATTGGAGAATTCATGATCGAAATTCCGAGCCCCTGACTCCCGTCCGCCTGATATACCACAGGCCGGGTTGAGTGGCAGGTGCTGACCGCTCAGGAGCGCGCGGCCGACAAGCGGAAGATGAAGCTGATTGCCGAGTAGAACGCCGAGCGCGAGCCGGGAAGGCCTAGGGGAACTGTCAAGAATTCGAGATGAATGGCGGAGAGGGAGGGATTCGAACCCTCGGTGCCCTTGCGGACACAACGGTTTTCGAGACCGTCCTATTCAACCACTCTAGCACCTCTCCGCAGAGGCATGGCGGGCGGCCTGAAAGACCCCCTCCGCGTGGCCGGCGCGGACCATAGTGGAGAGCGTTCGGCCATGCAAGCGTCGATTGCGGGGTGGAATCCCGGTCCCGCATTCCGCCGTTGACACGCCGGCGCGCCTGACTATAGTGCCGCGTTCACGGACACGGGTGCTGGTTCGGCCGGCACCCGTGCTCGTTTTTGATCACCTGAGGACGGACCGCAAGGGGCGTTCTCCTAGTCGACGGCAGCTTGACCATGTTCGCAGTCATCCGCACCGGTGGGAAACAGTACCGGGTCGCCCAGGACCAGCTCATCACCGTCGAGCGCCTCGACGGCGAGGCGGGCTCGTCCGTCACCCTGGACCAGGTGCTGATGCTCGGCGGCGACGGCGCTGTCCAGATCGGCACCCCGGTGCTGGTCGGCGCCTCGGTCACCGCCGAGGTGGTCGAGCAGACCCGCGGCCCGAAGATCATCATCTTCAAGAAGAAGCGTCGCCAGAACTACCGGCGGAAGAAGGGCCACCGCCAGGACCTGACGGTGCTCAAGATCACCGCCATCGCCGGCGCGTAAAGAGGAGATCGACAGATGGCACATAAGAAGGCCGGTGGTTCGTCGCGCAACGGCCGCGACTCGGCGGGTCAGCGCCTCGGCGTCAAGATTTTCGGCGGCCAGGCCGTCATTCCCGGCAACATCATCGTGCGGCAGCGCGGCACCAAGTTCCATCCCGGCGTCAATGTCGGCATGGGCAAGGACCACACCCTGTTCGCCCTGGTTCCCGGCAGCGTCCAGTTCAAGTCGGCCGGCGGCCGGATGACGGTGTCGATCGCCCAGGCGGAAGCCGCCGAGTAACGCCTCGCCCCTTCCGGGGGCTCGCAGGCACGGACGATGGTGAAGCGGGGGAATGGGCGACCATTCCCCCGTTTCCTGTTTTGATGCGACAAGAAGAGGGCCGGCCCCGGGGCCGGCGGCACGGGGCGATTCGGCCATGAAGTTCCTCGATGAAGCCAAGATCTTCCTGAAGAGCGGCGACGGCGGGAATGGCTGCGTCGCCTTCCGGCGCGAGAAGTTCATCGAGTTCGGCGGCCCCAGCGGCGGCGATGGCGGCCGCGGTGGCGACGTCTGGATCGAGGCGGTGGACGGGCTGAACACCCTGATCGACTACCGCTACCAGCAGCATTTCAAGGCCGACCGCGGCCATCACGGCATGGGCTCCGACCGGTTCGGCGCCACCGGGGCCGACGCCGTGCTGCGCGTACCGGTCGGCACCCAGGTGCTGGACGAGGAGAAGGAGGAGGTGCTGGCCGACCTGACCGAGGTCGGGCAGCGTCTCCGGCTGCTCAAGGGCGGCGACGGCGGCTTCGGCAACGCCCATTTCAAGACCTCGACCAACCGCGCCCCGCGCCGCTTCGATCCCGGCTGGCCGGGGGAGGAGCGCTGGGTCTGGCTGCGGCTGAAGCTGATCGCCGATGCCGGGCTGGTGGGCCTGCCCAATGCCGGCAAATCGACCTTCCTGGCCGCCACCACCGCGGCCAAGCCGAAGATCGCCGACTACCCCTTCACCACGCTGCACCCGAATCTCGGCGTGGTCCGCAGCGACGACCATGAATTCGTGCTGGCCGACATCCCCGGCCTGATCGAGGGCGCGCATGAGGGCGCCGGGCTGGGCGACCGCTTCCTCGGCCATGTCGAGCGCTGCAACGTGCTGCTGCACCTGGTCGACGGCACCCAGGAGGATGTGGCCGAGGCCTATCGCGTGGTCCGCGGCGAGCTCGAGGCCTATGGCGGCGGCCTGGCCGGCAAGCTCGAGATCGTCGGGCTGAACAAGACCGACGCGCTCGACAAGGAGACGGTGGCGGCGCGGCTGAAGGCGCTGAAGGCGGCGGCCGGCCGCAAGGCCAAGGTCATGGCCCTGTCCGGCGCCACCGGCGGCGGGGTGCAGGACGTGCTGCGCCTGCTCTGGGCCCGCATCGCCGAGAGCCGCCCGGCCCCGGTCGAGGACGAGCCGGCGCCGGCCGACATCACGCCCTGGGCGGCCACCGACTCCGACTGAGCGGCCCGACGCTTCGCCCTCGAAGCCTGATTCCATTCCCCGCCCGATGCGCTATCCTGCTGCCATGATGATCCTTTCCGCCATCCGGCTCCGTTCTCCCAGGCGCTGACAGCGACCTGGAGAAGAACGGCAGCCTCCGCGCGGCTCCCGTGCGGACCGGACAGTGGTGCCGTCGGCAGACGGCGGAGAGGAGTTTCCATGGCCATCGACAATCCCGGCCCCGCGCTGAGCGAGGCGCAGGTGGAGCAGTTCATCCGCGACGGATTCGTCCGGATCGACCGGGCCTTTTCCCGGGACCTGGCCGAGCAGGGGCGCGCCATCCTGTGGCGCGACCTGCCCTGCGACCCGCAGGACCCAAAAACCTGGACGCAGCCGGTCGTCCGGCTCGGCTGGTACGGGCAGGAGCCGTTCCGGCAGGCGGCGAACACGCCGGTCCTCCGCGCCGCGCTCGACCGGCTGGTGGGCCAGGGGCGGTGGCAGCCGCGCGCCGACCTCGGCACCTTCCCGGTCCGCTTCCCGGCGCGGGCGGCACCGAACGACGACGGCTGGCATGTCGATGTCAGCTTCCCCGGCGACAGCAGCGACCCGAACGAGCGACAGGACTTCTCGTCCTGGCGGGTGAATGTCAGTTCGCGCGGCCGGGCGCTGGTGATGCTGTTCCTGTTCTCCGATATCGGCCCGGACGACGCGCCGACGCGGCTCCGGGTCGGCTCCCACCTCGACATGGCCCGGTTCCTCGAACCGGCGGGAGAGGCGGGGCTGGCCACCCCACGCGTCGACCGGGTCGGCGCCGGCCGGCCGGAGGCGCTGGCGATCGGCGAGGCCGGCACGGTCTATCTGTGCCACCCCTTCATGATCCATGCGGCGCAGAAGCATCGTGGCACCGAGCCGCGCTTCCTGGCGCAGCCATCGCTCGGCCTGGCCGAACCGTACCGGCTGGAGCGGCCGGACGGGGCCTATTCGCCGGTCGAGACCTCGATCCGCCGGGCGCTCGGCCGAGCCTGACGGGCGCCGTGCCGCGGCGAGGGGAGGGCGGGTCGCGGAACGGCTTTGCCCGCGGCGGGCCGAGAGGCTAGGAAGAAGCCTCTCTTTCGTCCGTCGCCCGCCTTTCTCCCGAATGCCCGTCATGACCGCTTCCCTCGCCCAGGCCCGCCGCATCGTCGTCAAGGTCGGGTCCGCCCTGCTGGTCGACCCGCGCACCGGCCAGCTGCGCCGCGCCTGGCTCGACGCGCTGGCCGACGACGTCGCCCGCTGCCGCGCGCGCGGGCAGGAGGTGGTGATCGTGTCCTCCGGCTCGATCGCGGCGGGGCGCGAGCATCTCGGCCTCAAGGGCCGGGCGCTGCGGCTGGAGGAGAAGCAGGCGGCGGCGGCCACCGGCCAGATCCGGCTGGCCCACGCCTATCAGGAGACGCTGGCCCGGCACGACATCACCGTGGCCCAGATCCTGCTGACGCTGCAGGACACCGAGGACCGCCGCCGCCACCTGAACGGCCGGGCCACGATCGAGACGCTGCTGCGGCTCGGCGCGGTGCCGGTGATCAACGAGAACGACACGGTGGCCACGGCCGAGATCCGCTTCGGCGACAACGACCGGCTGGCGGCGCGGGTGTCGCAGATGATCTCGGCCGACACGCTGGTGCTGCTGTCCGACATCGACGGGCTCTACACCGCCGACCCGAAGCGCGACCCGACCGCGACGCTGATCCCGGTGGTCGGCGAGCTGACGCCGGAGATCGAGGCCATGGCCGGCGAGGCGCTGCCCGGCTACTCCTCCGGCGGCATGGTGACCAAGCTGGCCGCCGCCCGCATCGCCATGGGCGCCGGCTGCCGCATGGTGATCGCCATGGGCAAGGAGGCGGCGCCGCTGCAGCGCATCGAATCCGGCGCGCCCTGCACCTGGTTCGTGCCGGGGGCGGAGCCGCGCACCGCCCGCAAGCGCTGGATCGCCGGGTCGCTGAAGCCGATCGGGTCGGTGGTGATCGACGCCGGCGCGGCCAGGGCGCTGGCGGATGGCCGCAGCCTGCTGCCGGCCGGGGTCACCGCGGTCGAGGGCAGCTTCCGCCGCGGCGACCCGATCGCGGTCAAGGACGGCGACGGCCGGGTGCTGGCCCGCGGCCTCTCGGCCTATGATTCCGACGACGCCGACCGCATCCGCGGCCACAGGAGCCGCGAGATCGAGGCCATCCTCGGCTATCGCGGCCGGGACGAGATGATCCACCGCGACGACCTGGTGCTGGGCTAAGCGCCGCCGGGCCGCCGGCGATAGGCCGTCGGCGCCGCGCCCGTGACCTTGCGGAAGGACTGGGCGAAGGCGCCGACGCTGTCATGGCCCAGGGTCAGGGCGATGTCGGTCACCGACCGGCCCTCCGCCAACAGAGCGATCGCGGCGACCACGCGCCGGCGCAGCCGCCATTGCCCGACCGACAGACCGGTCTCCTGCCGGAACAGCCGGGTCAGGCTGCGCCGCGACAGGGCGAATGCCCGAGCCAGGTCGTCCAGGCCGCGCCGCTCCGCCGGGTCGTCCATCAGCGCCCGGACCAGCCGCAGCAGGCGCGGGCTGCGCGGCAGCGGCAGGTCCAGCGCGTCGTGCTCGGCCGTCGCGATCTCGTCCAGCAGCACCGCCAGCAGCCGCTCCCGCCGGCCGGCGTCGTCCGCCGTGTCCTCGCCGCCGAGCCGCTCCAGCACCGCCACCAGCAGGGCGCCGCGGCGCAGCAGCGCCGGCCGGTCCGGCAGCCCGGCGCAGCGTGACGGGGCGAGATAGGCGCCGACGGCGTCCAGCCGGCCGTGGTTCACCGCCTCATGCGGCAGCCCTGGGGGAATCCAGGCGACATGTCCGGCCGGCATCGCCCAGGTGCCGGCTGCCGTGGTCAGCAGCAGGGCGCCGTTGGTGACCAGGAAGATCTGGCCCCGGTCATGCGCATGGTCCGGCGTGCGGTGGCCGTCCTCGTGCCGCAGCCGCAGCGGTTCGGCGTCGGCGGGCGTTGGAGCCATGGGCGCCTCGATCTGGCCCGATACGAACGATCTTCGGCCTGACACCGGCTGCAGGCCAAGCCTGCCTCTTGTAGCATCCGGGCTTCCCGAGGTGAAGGAGAGCCCCATGCCCGCCCCGTTCGCCGCGCCTTGCGAGAGTGAGGAGCTGAAGCGCCGCATCGCCGGCATGCTGCAAGCCGTCTTCGCCGATCCCGGCCGGATCCCGGAGTTCTTCACCGAGGACTACGAGCAGGTGACCGATGGCGAGCCCAGCGACCGCGCCCGGTTCGAGGCGCATGTCCGCCACGTCGCCGCTTCGGTGCGGTCGCTTGAGGTCACCGTGCTCGACGCCGTCCGGCAGGGTGCCGCCATCGCCGACCGTCATGTCGTCGCCGTCACCCATGCCGACGGCCATGCCGCGGCGATCGAGGTCTATCTGTTCGGCACCCTGCGCAATGGCCGGCTGGCCCGGGTGAACGAGGTCACCCGGGTGCTGTCCGGCGACGCCGCCCTGCGCGCGCTGGCCCGGTCGGTGGGGTAGGGCCTACGCCACCAGATGATCCCGATACCGCTTCCGCAGCTCGCTCTTCAGCAGCTTGCCGGTGGCGGTGTGCGGCAGCTCGTCGACGAACACCACGTCGTCCGGCCGCCACCATTTCGCGACCTTGCCGTCGAACCACGCCAGGATCTCTTCCTTGGTCGGGGCGGCGCCTTCGGCCGGCACCGCGATCAGCACCGGCCGCTCGTCCCATTTCGGGTGGCGGGCGCCGATCACCGCGGCCTCGCGCAGCTTCGGATGGCCGACGGCGATGTTCTCCAGCGCGATCGAGCTGATCCACTCGCCGCCCGACTTGATCACGTCCTTGGCGCGGTCGACGATCTCGACATAGCCGCTGCCGTCGATGGTGGCGACGTCGCCGGTGCGGAACCAGCCATCCGGGGTGAAGGCGGGGTCGTCGTCGCGGCCGAAATAGGCGGCGGCAACCCAGGGGCCGCGCACCAGGATCTCGCCGAAGGCGACGCCGTCCGCCGGCACGTCGCGGCTTTCGGCGTCGGTGATGCGCAGCCGGATCCCCGGGATCGGCCGGCCCTGCTTGCGCTTCAGCGCCAGCCTTTCGGCCTCGTCCAGGCCCTGCGTCTCCGGCTTCGGCGCGTTGAGCAGGCCGATCGGGCTGGTCTCGGTCATGCCCCAGGCATGGCCGATCTCGACGCCGTAATCGCGCTCGAACGCCTCGATCATCGGCAGCGGGCAGGCCGAGCCGCCGATCACCAGCCGCGGCGGGCGGGCGAAGCGGCTGCCGCTCTCGCGCAGATGGGCCAGCAGGCTGAGCCAGATCGTCGGCACGCCGGCCGAGAAGGTCACGCCGGTCGCCTCGATCAGCCGGTACAGCGACGCGCCGTCCAGCCGCGGCCCCGGCAGCACCAGCGACGCCCCGGCCAGCGGTGCGACGAAAGGGATGCCCCAGGCGTTGACATGGAACATCGGCACCACCGGCATGGCGGTGTCGGTGGCGCGCAGCCCGAAGGCGTCCGGCTGGTTGGCGGCGTAGGCGTGCAGCACGGTCGAGCGGTGCGAAGACAGCACGCCCTTCGGCTCGCCGGTGGTGCCGGAAGAGTAGCAGAGGAAGGCGGCCGTGTTCTCGTCCAGCACCGGCCAGTCGAAGGTGTCGGCATGGCCGGCGATCAGCGCCTCGTAGTCCAGGATCTCGAAGCGGGCGGCGAGGGCGGGCGGCACCGGGTCGGCCGGCGGTTCCAGCAGCACCAGGGTCTTCAGGACCGCCGGCAGCCGGTCGCCGATCCCGGCCAGGACGGGCAGGAACATCGGGTCGAGGAACAGGTGGGTGTCGCCGGCATCGGCCAGGATGTAGGCGATCTGGCCCGGGAACAGCCGCGGATTGACCGTGTGGCACACCGCGCCGATGCCGCTGACGCCGTAATACAGCTCGAGATGCCGGTGGTCGTTCCAGGCCAGCGTCGCCAGCCGCTCGCCCTGCGCCACGCCACGCCCGGCCAGGGCGTTCGCCAGCCGGGCGGTGCGGGCGGCGATCTCCGGATAGGAATGGGTGACGGTGCTGCCGTCGCGGCGCTGGGTGACGATCCGCGCCTCCCGGTGCAGCCGCGCCGCATGGTCCAGCAGCGCTCCGATCTGCAAGGGTTCGTGCTGCATCCGGCCGAGCATCGTGTCCTCCCCCTCGTCGCGGCGGGGCCTCTGTCGCTGCGAGGGCCGCCTTTCACCAGAGGATAACGGGAAAGCCGGCCGCAGCCACAGCGAAAACCGGGAGAAAGCCGCCGCTTGACATGTATATACAGGCATGGACACCCTTGGCTGAAACTGCGGCGGCACGGACCGCGCGGTTGTCTCCAGGGAGGGCAAAGTCTAAGAACCGCAACAGTCGCGCGGCACCGCAATGCCGTGCGGTCGACAAAGATCAGGGATGTGGAGGCACGTGATGCGGGTTCTGGGAGCGTTCGTTGCCGGCCTGTTGGCCGTGGGGACCTTGGCCGCCGCGCCGCAGGGGTACGCGGCCGATCTGCTGAGCCAGGTGAAATCCTCCGGCGAGCTGGTGGTCGGCACCGAGATGCAGTTCGCGCCGTTCGATTTCTCCGAGGATGGCGAGCACAAGGGGCTGAACGTCGAGGTCTTCACCGAGATCGGCAAGGAGCTCGGGGTCAAGATCAGCTTCGTCGACCTGCCCTGGGACAGCGTCCTGCCGGGGCTCGAGGCCGGCAAATTCCAGGTCGTCGCCGGGCCGGTGACGATCACCAAGGCGCGGATGGAGCGCTACCGCTTCACCTCGCCGATCGCCGACGCCTCGGTCGCGCTGCTGAAGCGCGCCGGCGACAGCTCGGTGGCGAAGCCCGAGGACATCGCCGGCAAGGTGGTCGGCGCCGGCAAGGCCTCCTCGCAGCTCGAGCAGCTCAAGGCCTATGTGGCGACCCTGCCGGGCGGCGCCGAGGTCCGCGAATATGTCGACAACAACCAGGCCTATGCCGATCTCGCGGCCGGCCGGATCGTCGCCGTCGGCAACTCGCTGCCGAACATCGCCTATGTCGCGGAGCAGCGGTCGGAGACCTTCGAGGTCGTGCTGCCGCCCTTCGGCAAGAAGGTCTATTTCGGCTATCTCGGCCGCAAGGACGCCGACACCGCGCCGCTGCTCGACGCGATCGACGCCGCCCTCGCCAAGATGAAGGCCGACGGCCGCCTCGCCGCGATCCAGAAGAAGTGGTTCGGGGTCGAGATGGACGTGCCCGCCACGGTGACCGACCCGAACGTCTGACCGGGGCCACCCCTCCACCGGTTCGCCTGAGAGGTTGCCCTGTTCAGCACGGCCGTCATCCTGAAGAGCCTGCCGCTGCTGCTGAAGGGCGCGGGCACGACCCTCTGGGTCTCGGCCGTGTCGCTCGGGCTCGGCTTCCTGCTCGCGGTCGGCATCTGCCTGCTGCGGCTGTCGCACCGGCCCGGGCCGCGCCGGGCCGGCACGCTCTACGTCAGCTTCTTCCGCGGCGTGCCGCTGCTGGTGCAGCTGCTGCTGGTGTTCTACCTGCTGCCCTTCATCGGCATCGACGTGCCGCCGCTGGTCGCGGCGATCGCGGCGCTCGCGCTCTGCACCGCGGCCTATATGGCGGAGATCCTGCGCGGCGGCTTCCTCGGCGTGCCCGAGGGCCAGCTGGAGGCGGCGCGGCTGCTCGGCTTCCGGCCGTTGCAGGTGCTCTGGCGCATCCGCGTGCCGCTGGCGCTGCGCCTGACCATGCCGGCGCTGGTCAATGAGTGCACCATGATCCTGAAGGCGTCGTCGCTGATCTCGGTGGTCGGGGTGGCGGAGCTGACCCGGGTCAGCCAGAACATCGTCGCCACCAGCTACCGGCCGCTTGAGATCTATCTCGCCGGCGGCATGCTCTACCTGGTGCTGAACCTCGCTCTGTCCGGCCTCGGCGTATGGCTGCAGCGGCGGCTGGGGGCCGGGCGATGAGCTTCGATCCCGCCATCATCCTCGACCGCTGGGACGAGGTCCTGTCCGGCCTTGGCGTCACCCTCGGCACCTGGATCGTGGGCGTCGTCATCGGCCTCGTCCTCGGCTTCGTCCTGGCGCTGATGCAGCGCGGCCTCGGCCGGGGCGTCCGCGCCGCGGTCCGGGTGGTGATCGAGGTGGTCCGCGGCACGCCCTTCCTGGTGCAGCTCTTCATCCTCTATTACGGCGGCCCCAGCTTCGGCCTGGTGCTCGACCCGATCGAGGCCGGGCTGCTGGGCCTCGGCCTCTATGCCGGCGCCTATTTCGCCGAGATCTTCCGCGCCGGCTTCGAGTCCGTGCCCAAGGGCCAGGTCGAGGCCGCCGCCTGCCTCGGCATGGGCCGGGTCACCATCCTGGCGCGGATCGTGCTGCCGCAGATGCTGGTGGTGATCCTGCCGGCCCTGGTCAATATGGTCATCCTCCTCAGCAAGGAGACTGCGATCCTGTCGATCGTCACCATTCCCGAGCTGACCTTCGTCATCCGCGGCATCGGCGCCGAGACCTTCGCCTTCGTCGAGACGACGCTGGCCCTGGCGCTGATCTACTGGGCCCTGGTCGAGGTCGCCGCCGGCTTCGGCCGCTGGGCCGAGCGCCGGGTCGGCCGCTTCCTGGCACCGGCGTGAGCGGGGGGAAACGATGTCCCAACGTGCCCTGATCCAGCTCAGCGGCGTCACCAAGCAGTTCGGGGCGACCCAGGTGCTCAAGGGCGTCGATCTCGAGATCGACCAGTCCGAGGTGGTCTGCATCGTCGGCCCCTCCGGCTCGGGCAAGAGCACGCTGCTGCGCTGCATGGTCTTCCTCGAGGAGCACGATGCCGGCGAGATCCGCATCGATGGCGAGCCGATCGGCTTCACCACCGGCAAGGACGGTAGGCGCCGGCGCATGGGCGAGGCCGGCATCCGCAAGGCGCGGCGCAATGTCGGCATGGTGTTCCAGCAGTTCAACCTGTGGCCGCACATGACCGCGCTCGGCAATGTCGCCGAGGCGCTGGTCCGCGTCCGCCGGCTGCCCCGGGCGGAGGCGCAGCGGAAGGCCCAGGCCGCGCTCGACCGGGTCGGGCTGGCCGGCAAGGGCGGCTCCTACCCGTCGCAGCTCTCCGGCGGCCAGCAGCAGCGCGTGGCGATCGCCCGGGCGCTGGCGATGGAGCCGGAGATCATGCTGTTCGACGAGCCGACCTCCTCGCTCGACCCGGAGCTGGTCGGCGAGGTGCTGGAGGTGATGCGCGTGCTGGCCCGCGACGGCATGACCATGGTGGTGGTGACGCATGAGATGGGCTTCGCCGCCCAGGTCGCGACCTCCGTCGTGTTCGTCGACGAGGGCCGAATCCTGGCCAAGGGGCCGCCGCGGCAGATCTTCCTGGAGGACGGGCATCCCCGGATCCGCCAGTTCCTGGACAATTATCGCCAGCGCAACGCGTTCTGGCAGGATGTGCCGGCCGCCGCCGAAGCAGTGGGAGGATGACATGACCGACACGCAGGCCCTCGGCCTTCCGATCGTCGATTTCGCGCCGGTGGTCGCCGGCGACCCGGCGGGCACGGCACAGGCGGCGCAGCAGATCCACGCCGCCTGCACCCGGGTCGGTTTCTTCTACATTCGCAATCACGGCGTGCCGCAGGATGTGATCGAGACAGCGGTCGCCACCATGCGGCGCTTCTTCGACCTGCCGGTCGAGACCAAGCGCCAGGTCAAGGTCGACCAGCGCCACCGCGGCTTCCACGAGATCGGCGGCGCGCTGATGTACGGGGCGAAGAAGCCCGACTACAAGGAGTTCTTCTCGACCGGGCTGGAGCTGCCGGAGGACGACCCCGACGTGCTGGCCGGCCAGGCGCTGCGCGGGCCGAACAACTGGCCGTCCTTCATGCCCGAGGTGCAGCGCGACTTCTACCGCTACTACGAGGCGATCGGCGTCTGCGGCGCCCATCTGCTGCGGGCCGTGGCCCTCAGCCTCGGCATTGCGCCGGACTTCTTCGCCGAGCGCTACGCCAAGCGCATGCAGCGCACCCAGGCGGTGTTCTACCCGCCGCAGCCGGCCGATCTCGGCGCCGAGCAGTTCGGCGTGGCGCCGCACACCGATTATGGCTGCATCACCCTCTTGTGGCAGGACCAGACCGGCGGGCTGGAGGTCCAGCGCAAGGACGGGCAGTGGATCGACGCCGTGCCGGTCGACGGCACCTTCGTGATCAATGTCGGCGACCTCTTGGCCCGCTGGTCGAACGACCGCTTCGCCTCGACCCCGCACCGGGTGGTGAACCGCAGCGGCCGCAAGCGCCTGTCGATCGCCACCTTCTACGACCCGACCTACACCGCGGCGGTCGATCCGCGCGACCTGAACCTGGGGCAGGGGGCGGAACCGCACTACCCGCCGGTCGACGCCGGCGACTACATCGTCGGTCGGATCAACGATTCCTTCAAATACCGGCAAAAAGCCTGACATCCGACAACGCGCCCTGGACCGAATTGCGGTGACAGACTCACGGTGATCATGTTTGAATCACAGAATTGCGGTGCATGAATTGAGTGGCGTCCGGATGTGATCGGGGGGCCGTGATCGGCCGGACGCCAGAGCAGCGATAGTCCCGCTACCACCAACGAGTGGGGTGAGCGCCATGGGGGCACGGGCGTTTCGGATCGTTCTGGTGAAGCCGTCGCATTACGACGACGATGGCTATGTCATCCAATGGCGGCGCTCGACCATCCCGTCCAACAGCCTCGCCAGCGTGCACGGCCTGCTGACGGAATGTGCCGAGGAACGGGTGCTGGGCCCGGATGTCGATATCGACATCGAGGCCTATGACGAGTGCAACACCGTCGTCGATGTCGCCGCGATCACGCGCCGCATCCGAGAGGCGGGGGCCGGCTTCGTGGCGCTGGTCGGCGTGCAGTCGAACCAGTACCCCCGCGCGCTCGATCTGGCGCGCCGGTTCCGCGCGGCGGGCTTGCCGGTGGTGATCGGCGGCTTCCATGTCAGCGGCTGCATCTCGATGCTGCCGGAGCTGCCGCCCGACCTGCAGCAGGCGCTCGACCTCGGCATCAGCCTGTATGCGGGCGAAGGCGAAGGCCGCCTCGGCGCCCTGCTGCGCGACATCGATGCCGGGCAGGCCAAGCCGATCTACAACTACCTTGCCGACATGCCCGACATGGAGGCGGCGACGCTGCCGATCCTGCCGCGCGACGTGGTGCAGCGGATCGCCGGCCACTACACCAGCTTCGATGCGGGGCGCGGCTGCCCGTTCCAATGCTCGTTCTGCACCATCATCAATGTGCAGGGGCGGAAGTCGCGCTATCGCACGGCGGACGACGTCGAGGCGATCGTGCGCGCCAACGCGGCGCAGGGCGTCACGCGCTTCTTCGTCACCGACGACAATTTCGCCCGCAACCGCAACTGGGAGCCGATCCTCGACCGGCTGATCGAGCTGCGCGAGCAGCACCGCTTCAGAATCCGCCTGGTGCTGCAGGTCGACACGCTGTGCCACCGCATCCCGGGCTTCATCGAGAAGGCGGCGCGCGCCGGCTGCAACGCCGTCTTCATCGGGCTCGAGAACATCAACCCGGAATCGCTGCTCAACACCAAGAAGCGCCAGAACAAGATCTGGGAATACCGCGAGATGCTGCAGGCCTGGCGCAACCAGAAGGTGATGACCTGGGCCGGCTACATCCTCGGCTTCCCGACCGACACGCCGCAGACCATCGCCCGCGACATCGAGATCATCAAGCGCGAGCTGCCGATCGACATCCTCGAATTCTTCTGCCTGACGCCGCTGCCCGGCTCGGAGGACCACAAGAACCTGTATCTCAAGCAGGTGCCGATGGACCCGGACATGAACAAATACGACCTCGAACATGTCTGCACCGGGCATGCGATGATGTCGAAGGAGGAGTGGAACGGCGTCTATCGCGATGCCTGGGCCCGCTATTACACCGACGCCCATGTCGAGACCGTGTTGCGGCGCGCCGCGGTCAGCGGCCTCAGCCTCAAGAAGATCGCCGACATCCTCACCGTGTTCTCCGGCGCGTCGCGGATCGAGGGCGTGCATCCGCTCCAGTTCGGCTATGCCCGCCGCAAGCTGCGGACCCAGCGGCGGCACGGCCTGCCGATCGAGAACCCGCTGATCTTCTATCCCCGCCGCGCCGCCGAATTCGTCAAGGTGGCCGCGCAGTGGCTCACCCTCCTCCGGCGCTACCGCGTCATCATGAAGCGGGTGCAGACCGATCCGGCGGCTTCGGCTTACACGGACGAGGCGCTGCGGCCGCCCGCGGCGGACCATGCGGTGGATGATTTCGTCAAGATGTTCGCCGACAAGATCCCGCACACCCACGGCGCCCCGGTGCTGCAGGCGACGGCGGGAGGCTGAGCGGGGGACTCACGCTCCCGCGTCCCAGGCGCCGGTTCCCCAGAACGCGTCGATCCGCTCCAGCCAGGGCGCCAGGTCGTGGCCGTTCTTCTGCAGCCAGCCGGCGTCGTGATAGGTGCAGGCGTAGCGGTCGCCGCCGTCGCACAACAGTGTGATGACGGAACCCTGGCGGCCATCGCGCAGCATCTCGGCGATCACGGTGATGGCGCCGATCAGGTTGGTGCCGGTCGATCCGCCGATGCGGCGGCCCAGCACGCCGGAGAAGAAGCGCAGCGCGGCGAAGCTGGCGGCGTCCGGTACCTCCTGCATGCGGTCGACCACGTCCGGCTGGAACGACGGTTCCACCCGCGGCCGGCCGATGCCCTCGATGCGCGAGCCGCGCGCGGCGGTGATCGCCGGGTCGCGGTCGCGCCAGAACCGGGCGAAGACCGAGTTCTCGGGGTCGACCACCAGCAGCCGGGTGTGGTGCCGGCGATAGCGGATGTAGCGGCCGATGGTGGCCGAGGTGCCGCCGGTGCCGGCGCCGATCACCACCCAGTCCGGCACCGGATGCGGCTCCTGCGCCATCTGGGCGAAGATCGCCTCGGCGATATTGTTGTTGCCGCGCCAGTCGGTCGCCCGCTCGGCATAGGTGAACTGGTCCATGTAGTGGCCGCCGGTCTCGGCCGCCAGGCGCCGGGATTCGGCGTATACCGTGCCGGGGTCCTCGACCAGGTGGCAGCGCCCGCCCTGGAACTCGATTAGCGCGATCTTCTCGGGCGAGGTCGACCGCGGCATCACCGCGACGAAGGGCAGGCCCAGCAGCCGGGCGAAATAGGCCTCGGAGATCGCGGTCGAGCCGGAGGACGCCTCGATGATCGTGGTGTCCTCGGCGATCCAGCCGTTGCACAGCCCGTACAGGAACAGCGACCGCGCCAGCCGATGCTTCAGGCTGCCGGACGGGTGGGTGGACTCGTCCTTGAGGTAGAGGGTGATGCCGGGCGCGCCGGGCAGGGCGAGCGGGATCAGATGGGTGTCGGCGGAGCGGTTGAAATCCGCTTCGATGGTGCGGATGGCGTCGTCCACCCAGGCGCGGGACATGGCGGTCTTCGGTTGTGGCGTTCGGCGGCGGGCCGTTGGCCTTACCGCGTATCATGCCCCGGTCGGGGCCGCCAGGGATCTGGTGAGGGCAAGCCTCTGCCCGCATCCACGCAAAAACAAGCCGCGGGGGACCGCGGCTTGGTTGAGGTCGTTAGGAAGCGGAAGGGTGCAGAAGGTACTGCACGAAGAACTATACCATAAATTCAGCAAGTGTGGAGTGTTTTTCTAAAGGATCGGCGCGAGGTCATTGATCGGCCAAAGAAATTTGCCATACAATTCGGCTTGTATTTCGTCATCAATACTATAGGCGCCGAAGTTGATGTTACGCCGCGAGTTTTCTTCCTAGGGCACTGATTCGGAACGAATTTGCGGAGTCGGTTTCGGCACCGGCACGGTCAAAATGGTGCGGGTTCCGCCGTTCCGGTCGATGGTCAGGGTGCCGTCCAGGCGGCGGACCATGGCCTCGACCAGGGTCATGCCGAAGCCGCGCCGGCTGCCGTCGTCGGGCCGGCCGTCATCGACGATGGTCAGGGTCAGGCTGTCGTCGTCGGTGCGCTGCAGCGACACCGCGATGCGGCCGCCGCGGCCGTCGCGGAAGCCGTGCTTCAGGCTGTTGGTCACCAGCTCGTTGACGATCAGGCCGAGATGGATGGCGTTGTCCAGCGGGATCTGCTGCCGCGGCGCCTCGACCTCCAGCGCCACCGGGCCGGTGCTGGTGGCGAAGGCGGATTGCAGATGGGCGCAGAGCTCCTGGACATAGCCGCCGGCGTCGATATGGGACAGGTCGTCCGAATGGTACAGCTTCTGATGCACCAGGCTGAGCGACTGGATGCGATGGCCGACCACCGCCAGCTCCTCCCGTACCGCCGGCTCGGTGGCGCGCGAGGCCTGCAGGTTGAGCAGGCTGGAGATGATCTGCAGGTTGTTGTTGACGCGGTGATGCACCTCCCGCATCAGCACGTCCTTCTCCTCCAGGCTGGCGCGCAGGGCCCGCTCGACCTCGCGCAGCTGGGCGTTGGCGGCGATCAGCTGCTCCTCGCGCTGGCGCAGCTCGGTCAGGCTGGCGATCTGCTCCACGGTCTGCCGGTGCACCTCTTCGAAGGGATCGACGCCAGTCTCGTCCGCCAGCGCCGCCATGGTCCGGTGCGCCAGCGCGGTCGGCTCGCGGCCGGCGCCGGCCGGCAGCTCCTTGCGCATCACCAGCCGGACCACGCCGCGGGCGTGGCGCAGCTCGACCGAATCCATCAGGGCCCGCACCGCCGCGGTGTCCAGGCGCGGCCGCTGCGGCTGCCCCTGGCCCAGCGGCCGGCGCGGCGCGGCCAGCACGATCTCCAGGGCCATCGGCGGGCCGGCGGTGACCAGCAGCGACAGGTTGGCCTGCTCGAAGCGCGCCAGGAAGCTGCGGGTCATGGCCGAGGCGGCGGCGACGATGCGCACCCGGTCGCGGCCGTCGAAGCCCAGCTCGGTCGCCACCAGCCGGACACGCTGCCGGGCCGCGATCACGTCGCGCTCCTCGCGGGTGTCGATGGCGGTGATCAGGGCGGTGGTCATGACGGAGCCGCCGCTCGACCCGGTCGCCATCCCGGCGTCAGGCCGTCGCGAGCGGCGGATGCATCGCCAGCGCCTGGCCGATCACCGAGACCAGGGCCTCGGGCTTGAACGGCTTGGTGACGACGAAGGTCGGCTCCAGCCGCTCGCCGGTCAGCAGCCGCTCGGGGAAGCCGGTGACGAAGACCACCGGCACCGAGATGCCGCGCAGGATGTCCTGCACCGCCTCGATGCCGCTGTCGCCGCCCTTGAGCTGGATGTCGGCCAGCACGATGTGCGGCGACTCGCGCTTCGCCAGGGCGACCGCCGCGGCATGGTCGGCGGCGGTGCCGCAGACGGTGTGGCCCATCTCCTCGACGATGCGGGCGATGTCCATGGCGATCAACGGCTCGTCCTCGACGATCAGGATCCGGGCCGGGTGCTGGCGCTGCATCTCCTTGCGGGCGGCGTCCAGCAGGTCGCGCACCTCCGCCTCCGGCAGGTGCAGGATGAAGCCGACATCGGCGAAGGAGAAGCCCTCGAGCGACACCAGCAGCAGCACCTGGCGCTGCGTCGGCGTCAGCTGCGACAGCCGGGCCTCGACCGGCACCAGCCCCTCCAGCGGTGCCGCGGCGCCGTCCTCGTCGGTGGCGTGCAGCAGGGTGCAGACGTCGTGGAACACGGCGAAGATCTGGACCCGCAGGTTGCCGTCCGCCGGGATCCGCTGGGGTTCGTCCAGGATCGCCTCCAGGAACACCCGCATGTACTGGTCGCCCCGCTCCTGCGACCCGACCAGGGCCCGGGCATAGCGCCGCAGGTAGGGCAGGTGCTTCAGGATCTCTTGCGAAGTGCCGGTCATCGCGTCCACCTTACGAATTCGGAAGGGCTTGCCCGTCCAGCGCTATGCTTAGCGGCCGTCGCCGCGGATCGCAATCCGTTCCAATGCCGCAGAACCCGTTCGCGGGCAAGGGGTGGTACAGGAACTTCCATCCCGGTCGGGGATTGGTAATGTAGCGCACCACCACTGGCCGAAGCAGAGCGGGATCGAGCGTTGATGAATCGACGGCGCGGCGAGAAAACGCGAAGGCGGGAAGCGGGGGCGCGGCCGGCCGACTCCAGCCGTCCGGCACCGGACCGCCTGAAGCGGCCGCCGCAATTCGACAACTGGCTCTCGCAGCAGCTCCGATCGCTGTACGATCCGGTGCTGGAGGAGCCGTTGCCTGACGACCTGATGAAGATGCTCGAGGACGGCGCCAAGGGCGCCGACAAGCCGAAGGAGGACAAGGATCGCTGACCGAAACAGGCCGGGCGGAGGGCGGAAGGGCCGAATTTCTGCCTCATTCGGTGCCGACAGTTCCGGCCACACTGCCATCGATCCCGCGTGGGCGGCCCTGCCGTCGGCGTCAACAAGGAGGGGAATGTGCCATTCGACTTTCACGCCGAGTTGACCAAGGCGATCCCGCATCTGCGGGCCTTCGCCCGTTCGCTCAGCGGTGATGCGGATCGCGCCGATGATCTGGTCCAGGACGCGATCCTTCGCGCGCTCCGGGCCGAGAGCCAGTTCACGCCGGGCACCAACTTCCGGGCCTGGATCTTCACGATCCTGCGCAACCAGTACGTCAACCAACTGCGGCGCCGCAAATTCGTGGCCGAGCCGAAGGACGGGGTCGATCTTGACCTCCTCTGGGTGCCGCCGTCGCAGGATTCGAAGCTGGAGTTCCAGGATTTCCGCCGGGCGCTGATGATGCTGACGCCCGACCAGCGCGAGATCCTGCTGATGGTCGGGGCCAGCGGCTTCAGCTACGAGGAAGCGGCGGAGATCTGCAACTGCGCCGTCGGCACGGTGAAGAGCCGCCTGTCCCGGGCCCGGCGCGAGCTGTCGAGGCTGCTCAGCGCGGGGCGAGGATTGGCGAGACGAGGCGACTTCGCAGGCGAGCGGCGCGGACGCGGAACCGCCGCGGCGCCGGCGAAAATGACAGCCCCTCGTCTCGCCGTGCAGCCCGCGTCGCGGCGGACGGCGTAGCGGTCGTCCCGAAATAGATTTGTTGCGGTGAAGCGGGCGGCCTCCGGGCCGCCCGATCCGTTTCAGTTTCAGCCCCGCTTCCCCGACTCGCGCGCGGTCATCTCGCCGACGATCGGGCTGGTCGCCGGGCGGTTGACGAAGGGTTCGCGCGCCTCCGCCGGCAGGGCCTGGCGGCGGGTCATGCGCCAGGCGGTGAAGAGCGCGGTGACGGTGGCGATGGCGGCGCCGTGCAGGAACAGCCCCTGCGGCCCGACCCAGCCCATCACGCTCGAGGCCACCAGCGGCCCGGCGCAGGCGCCGACGCCCCAGCACAGCAGCAGGCTGCTCGACAGCGCCACGGCGGTGCCGCGCGGCGCCAGGTCGTTGGCATGCGCGACGCAGATGCCGTAGGTCGAGATCGAGGCCGCGCCCCACAGGCCGAACAGCACCGCCAGCAGCCAGTCGGAGTCCGGCCGCGCCAGGGCCAGGGCCAGCGACACCAGGATGGTGACGACGCTGGCGCCGAGCATGACGCTGCGCCGGTCGATCCGGTCGGACAGCCGGCCCAGCGGCCATTGCGCCAGCAGGTTGCCGACCTGGGACATCGCCGGGATGGCGCCGGCCAGGCCGACGGTGAGCCCGACCTGCAGCCCCCAGATCGGGCCGATCGAGGCGACGGCGCTGTTGATCAGCCCGCTGGAGACGCAGCCGATCACCGCGGCCGGCGCGATCCGGTACAGCTGGCGCAGCGGCAGGGTGCGGATGGCGGCGATCGACGGGGTGGGGGCCCGGGTCATCGCCACCGGGATCAGCGACATCGAGTAGAAGGCCGAGGCGATCATGAACAGCCCCAGCACCACCGGCCCGCCGGTGACCAGCAGCACGAACTGGCCGCCGACCAGCGCCACCTTCTGGACGATGGTGTAGACCGAGAACACCCGGCCGCGATGGGCGTTCGGCGTCATCTCGTTCAGCCAGCTCTCGGCCACGGTGAACAGCCCGGCGGAGCAGAAGCCGGTGACCAGGCGCAGCGCCATCCACCAGGCCGGGTCGGGGGCGAGGGTGAAGCTCAGCGCCGTCACCGAGGTGGCGGCGGCATAGGCGGCGAAGGCGCGGATGTGCCCGACCGCGCCGATGATCCGGGTCGACAGCACGCAGCCCAGCAGGAAGCTCAGCGAATGCGCCGTCGCCACCGCGCTGAAGGCCTGGATCGAATAGCCGGCCTGGGTCAGCGAGATCGGCAGGATGGTGACCAGGATGCCGTTGGCGATCTGCAGGACGGAGATGCCGAGGATGATGGCGGCGACGGGCAAATAGAGGGCGGTCATGATCCAGGCGGCGTCGGGCGTTTTTTGCAGCCAAGCGCGGCCCGGCAAGCCCTGTCAAACGGCGTGATCGAAGGGCAGCCCCGATTTGTCCGGCATGGTCCGAGGACGGGTTCCGGCCGGCGCACCATCGGGCTAGGGTGGCGGGCACAACCCTGGGAGGGGGCATGCGGGGGGTGGCTGCAACCGGATTCGGGCCGTGGAAGCTGCAGGTCGTGGTGGCGGCGGTGTTCGCCGTCATCGTCCTGGCGATCGCCGGCGGCCTGATCTGGTACAACCACGGCGAGGTGACGACGCTGGTCCGCGCCGATGCGGATACCCGCTTCGACCGGATCGTCGGCCGGGTGCGGGACGAGTTCCGCAACGGGCTGCACCTGGCCGATGTGGTGCTGGACACGGCCACGCTGACGATCGAGACCGACGTGCCGGAGGATCATCTGGGCGCGGTGATGCGCGGCACGCTGCGCGACCTGGAGCAGGTGCTGCCGGCCGCCACCGCTTTCTTCGTCGCCTGGGACGACGGCCGGTTCGTCCTGGCCCAGTCGCTGGCGACGGCGCATCTGCCGGAGGTGAAGGCCACGACCTTGCCCGGCGCGGCCTATGCGCTGCAATTCGTCGAACCCACCCTCGACGGTGCGGCCACGCGCTGGGTGGTGACCGATGCCGAGGGGCGGCCGATCGGCGAGCCGCAGGTGATGCCGACCCGTTTCGACCCGCGCACCAGGCCCTGGTACGCGCAGGCGGTGGCCGCCGGCGGGGCGATCATGACCGCCCCCTACCGCTTCGCCGCCATGGACCAGGTCGGCGTCAGCCTGGCGCGGAAGTCCCGCCTGGCGGACGGCGCCGTGTTCGGGATCGACATCGGCCTCGCGGTGCTCGACCGCACCCTGGCCGATCTGCGCAAGGAGCCGGAGCTCGAACTGGTGGTGTTCGACCGGTCCGGGGCGCTGATCGCCCATCCCGACGGCGTCCGCTACCGCACCGAGTTCCGCGAGGCCCGGGCAGAGCGCCTGCCGGCCCTGAGCGAGCTGGGGTCGCCGATCCTGGCCGAGATGTATCGCAGCTTCCGGTCCGTCGGCACCGGCCGGAACTTCACCGGCGAACTCGGCGGCCAATCCTATCTCGAACGCTTCGAGCCGATCGGCACAAGCATGCCCGATGTCGTGCTGGGGCTCGCCTATCCCTACGACCTTGTGGTCGGCCCGGCCGACCGCATCCGCTTCACCTCGCTCTTGATCGGCGTCGGCGCCACCATCCTGGCGCTCGGCATCGTCCTGGCCGCTTCGCGCGCCCTGGCGCGGCCGCTGCGCCGGGTGACCGGGGATCTGGGCCGGATCATGCGGTTCGACCTCCGCGGCGGCAGCCCGACCGGGTCGCGGATCGAGGAGATCCGGTCGCTCGCCTCGGCGATCGACGTGCTCGGCCTCACCCTGCGCAGCTTCGCCGCCTATGTCCCGGGCCAGATCGTCCGCGGCATCCTCGGCCGGACGCTGGTGCCCGGGCTGGGCGGGCGGCGCCAGCCGGTCACCGTGCTGTTCTCGGACGTCGCCGGCTTCACCGCCCTGGCCGAGGGCCTGCCGCCGGAGGAGCTGATGGAGCGCACCTCGCGCTATTTCGGCGCGCTGGGGGAGGAGCTGATCGCCGGCGGCGCCACCATCGACAAGTATATCGGCGACAGCGTCATGGCCTTCTGGAACGCGCCCGAGGACCAGCCAGACCATGTCCGCCTGGCCTGCCACGGCGCGCTCAGGGCCGCGGCGCGGATCGACCGGCTGAACGCCGAGTTCGAGGCCGAGGGCCGCTTGCCGATGCTGACCCGCTTCGGCCTGCACACCGGCGAGGCGGTGGTCGGCAATGTCGGCTCGGTCGACCGCATGAACTACACCGCGCTCGGCCACACCGTGAACGTGGCGGCGCGGCTCGAGGCGCTGAACAAGATCCACGGCACCACCATCCTGGTCAGCGAGGCGGTGCGGCAGGAGGCGGGCGAGGGGTTCGAATTCCGCTTCGTCGGCAACGAGGTGCCGCGCGGCGCCCGCGAGCCGGTGTCGATCTACAGCCTGGTCGGGCTGCGCGAGGGATCGGTCTCCTAAGGGTGAGGGCCGACATAGCGGGCCCGGGGGCGGATCAGCCGGGCCGCGGCATACTGCTCCATCACATGCGCCATCCAGCCGACGCTGCGGCCGAGGGCGAAGACCGCCAGCGGCGCCTCCGGCGGCAGGCCGATCAGCCGGGCCGCCAGCACCAGGGCGAAGTCCATGGTCGGGCGCTCGCCGGTCAGGTCGAACACGGTTTCGACCAGCGTGCGGGCGACCGCCAGCTCCGGCCCGTCCGGCAGGGTGGCGACGATGCGGTCCAGCAGGTGCTGGCCGCGCGGATCGCCCTCCGGGTAGAGGGTGTGGCCGAAGCCGGGCAGGTCTTCGCCATGCTGCAGCCGCTCGACCACCAGGCGGCGGGCATCGGCGGCGCCCAGCACCAGCTCCAGGAAGGTGCCGGTGCGGGCGCTCAGGCCGCCATGCAGCGGGCCGTTCAGCGCCGCCAGGCCGGCGGCGACCGCGGCATGTGGCGAGGCGCCGGTCGAGGCGGCGATGCGGGCGGCGAAGGTCGAGGCGGTCAGCTCGTGGTCGGCGCACAGCACCAGGGCGCGGCGCAGCAGGTCGGCGCCGGCGGGTGCCCTCCAGGCGTCCGCCAGCGCCTCATGCGCCGGCGCCGCGGTGGCCGGGCGCCGCAGCATCACCGCGGTCAGCCAGCGCAGCAGCCGCGCCCCGGTGCGCTGCAGCCCGGCGGCGGAGCGGGCGAGGGCGCGGTCATCCTCGACGCCGAGCGCCGGCAGCACCGCCATGGCCCGCTCCAGCGGCGGCAGGCCCGCGGCCTGATCGGCGATGCGCGCGGCGGCCGGCGGCAGCGGCGCCACCGGCGCGGCGAAGGGGTCGTCGGCGGCGATGGTCCACAGCAGACCGGCCACGCTCTCCAGAGTCGCGCTCTCGGCCAGCCGCACCGCGTCCCGGCCGCGGTAGTAGAGCCGCCCGCCGGCCACCAGCGTGATCGCCGATTCCAGCACCGGCTGGCCCCAGTAGAGCGGCGGCGGCGCCGTCTCCGGCTCCGATTTCCGTGCCAGGCGGCGGATGTCGGCGGCGGCGTAGCGGCGCTGGCGGCGGCCGGGCTCGGCGATCGAGCGGATCATGCCGCGGCTGACATAGGCGTAGAGCGTCGCCAGGCTGACCCCCAGCTCCGCCGCCGCCTCACTCGCCGACAGGGTAGGCTCCTGGATCATGGGAGGCCGACGCCTGCGTAGGTTGGGTTCGCGTCTTCGCGAACCCAACAGCCCGACATTCGGGATATTCGGCGGCATTGTCGGGTTCGCCGCCGGCGAATCCAACCTACGATGTGACGCATCATCCCAATACATTGATCGCATCTATCAAGATTGACAACCTATGCCCTTGGCTCGACCCTTTGTGCACCTGCGAAGAAGGAGGTCGAGATGACGACAGGACTGGACGGAATCGTCGCCGCCGAGACGGTGATGAGCCTGGTGGACGGGCAGCGCGGCGTGCTGGTGATCCGCGGCCTGCCGGTCGAGGAGGCGGCGCGGACGCTCGATTTCGAGGGCGTGCTGGCGCTGCTGTGGGACGGCTTCGCCGACACCGCCGATCTCAAGCCCCGGCTCGGCGCCGCCCGAGCCGCGGCCTTCCGCCATGTGCCGCGGCTGCTGCCGGCGGCGGCCGGGCTGCCGCCGATCGACGGGCTGCGGGCGATGATCGCCGGCCTGGCCGACGATGCGCCCAACAAAGAGGGGGACGGCACCCCGCTCGGCCTGGTCGCGGCGATGCCGGTGTTCCTGGCGGCGCTGGTGCGCCTGGCCCAGGGCAAGGCCCTGGTCGCCCCGGACCCGAAGGCCGGCCACGCTGCCGACCTGCTGCGCATGCTGGCGGGCAAGCCGGCCGACCCCAAGCTGGCCCGGGCGCTCGACGCCTATCTCGTGACCGTGTCCGACCACGGCCTGAACGCCTCCACCTTCGCCGCCCGGGTGGTGGCCTCGACCCTGGCCGGCGCGGTGGCCTCGGTCACCGCCGCGCTCTGCGCCCTCAAGGGCCCGCTGCACGGCGGCGCGCCGGGGCCGGTGCTGGACATGCTGGACGCTATCGGCATCGGCGCGGCCGCACCGGGCTGGATCAAGGCCGAACTTGCGGCCGGTCGCCGGCTGATGGGCTTCGGCCACCGCATCTACCGCACCCGCGACCCGCGCGCCGACGTGCTGAAATCGGTGGTGGCGGGCCTGTCCAGCCGGCGTATCGCCATGGCCGAGACGGTGGAGAAGGCGGCGCTGGTGGCGCTGCACCGGCACAGGCCGGACCGGCCGCTCGACACCAATGTCGAGTTCTACACCGCCCTGGTGCTCGACGCCGTCGGGCTCGACCGGTCGCTGTTCACCCCGGCCTTCGCCATCGGCCGCGTCGCCGGCTGGACCGCCCATATTCTGGAGCAGGAGCAGTCCGGCCGGCTGCTGCGGCCCGACAGCCGCTATGTCGGCCCGCAGCCCAGCCTGGCGGCGTAGCGGCTAGACGAACGCGAAGTCGCTGGCCACCAGCGCGGTACGGTCGACGCCGAGCAGGATCAGCTTGTCATCGGCGTCGAGCGTGATCACGGTGCCGTCCGCGCCATAGTCGGCGGCATGCGCCATGACCTCGGCGAAGCTGGCGAAGACATCGCGGTCGAACAGGATCACGTCGCCGCCCGCGCCGTCGAAATCGGTGACCACGTCGCGGCCGAAGCCGGGCTGGACCACCACGGTGTCCGCCCCGGCGCCGCCGGCGATGCGGTCGTCCCCGGCGCCGCCATAGATCCGGTCGCTGCCACTGCCGCCGGCGATGACATCATTGCCGTCGCCGCCGACCAGCCGGTCATCGCCGCCGAGACCGCCGAGCCGGTCGTCCCCGGCGCCGCCGCGCAGGGCGTTGGAAGCGGCATCGCCTTCGAGCCGGTCGGCGAAGGCGCTGCCGAGCAGATTCTCGATGCCGGAGTACGTGTCCCCGGCCGCGGCGCCGGTGTTGCCGGCCGGCCGGTCGAGGCTGGCCTGCACCCCGGCGAGGCTGGTGGCATAGCCGGCCGCATCGACGCCGTCGCCGCCATTCAGGCTGTCCGCGCCGGCACCACCCTCCAGCAGGTCGTCGCCGGCGCCGCCGCTCAAGGAATCGTCGCCGAGGCCGCCGGCCAGGTAGTCCTTGCCGGCACCGCCATCGGCGATGTCGTTCGCCGCGCCCAGCAGCAGCACGTCCGGCCCGGCGGTGCCGTCATGGGTCGGGCTGCCGTTCTCCTGCAGATAGACGTCGGAGCCGTCGTTGGTGTCGCCCGGCGCCAGCGCCTCGTCGGTGGCGATCACGGTGACGCTGCCGTCGGCCGTGGTGTCGGTGGCCAGCGCCCCGCTGACCGACTGGTCCCCGGTGGTGTCGTCGTCGACCACCAGCTGGCCGTCGACGAAATGCACGTGATAGCGCGGGCCGTCATATTCGGGATCGGCCCCGAGATAGACACTGGTCCCGGCATCGAGGTCGCGCAGATACCAGCCGTTCTGTCCTGAGCCCAGTTCGGTGTTGTACTGGTAGACGGCGTATTTCGCGTCATCGGTGACCGTGATGTGATAGGCGTCCTCGAGGGTGATCTCCTGGCCGGTCGCTGCCAGATAGAGGGAGGCGGGGTGAAGATACCCGGCAATGCCCAGATATCCCTCATAGACCCAGACCGCGGCGCCGTTTGCCAACATGACCGGGGGGCCGTCAAACTGATAGGCGTCGCGGCCGACTCCGAGGTAGGCGGTGGTGCCGTTGGCCAGGTTCTTGACCATCGCGAAGACACTGTAGCCGTTGTAGGTGTCGGCCCAGGCCACCAGGCTGCCGTCGCCGGAGATGAGCGGGTTCTCGCGCAGGACGATGTCAAACTCCGGATCGCCGGAGACGCGGGTGTAGGCTTCGTCCGCCCCGACCACCAGGTTCAGGGTGGTGCGGTCGTCCGGCACGCCCGGGCCGCCGGCGCGCAGCACGATGGTGCCGGCCTCGGGGCCGGCATAGGCGTGCGACAGATGGATCGAATTGCTGCCCGGCTCCACCTGATAGAGCTGCAGCGGCGAGCCGTCGCCCCAGTTGACCACGAGCCGGGTGGCGCCGTTCAGGGCGACGTCGAGGCCCAGGGCCTGGCCGTCGGTCGGGTCGGGCGAATAGGCGACATTGGTGATGAGCGGCATCGGAACCCTCCGAGATGGGAATCGGGTTCACGTCCTCGCAGTCGGACGAGCCTCCAGATGTTCCTTTTCTGGGAAAGTTATCAGATCGGGGTGGGATCGGACATCCGGGTTGAAGGTTTCGATCGAAAAAGAAGGTTTCGTTCGCGGGTGCGAAGGGCAGGTGAACGATCCGATGAAGATTCCACTGGGCTGCCGGTTGCGAAGCCTGGCTGCGCCCGGATGCCCATGGCGGGGAAGGGCAGGGGAAGCTGGCGGATGCGGTGCTCCGGCGCCGGACGGATGCGGCCGCGGCTCGGGCACAGCTCCCGCACCGGGCAGCTGCCGCAGCGCGGCCGCCGGTCGGTGCAGTGGTCATGGCCCAGGCGCTTGACCAGCCAGTGGTGCCGCTCGATCCGATCGTTGTCCCAATCGGGCGGCAGCATCGCCAGCAGCGGGCCATGCGCGGCCTCGGCGCCGGCGCGGCGCGAGATCAGGCCGAGCCGCTTGGCGATGCGGTGATGGCCGGTCGAGACCGGCAGGGCGCGCAGCCGCAGCCGGCTGAACAGCAGCACCGCGGCCGCGGTCTTCGGCCCGACGCCCGGCAGGGTTCGCAGCCAGGCGATCGCCGCCTCGACGCCGAGCCGGGCCAGGAAGTCCAGCTCCAGCCGGCCGCGCGCGGCCTGCAGCGCCCGCAGCGCCTCCTGCAGCGTCTGCGCCTTGCGGTCGGGCCAGGTGGTGCGGCCGATCAGCCGCTCGACCACCGCCGGATCGGCGTCGAGCAGGACTTCCCAGCGCGGGAAGCGCACGCGCAGCACGCGGAGGGCGGCCATCGCCGCCTCGTCCCGGGTGCGGGCGGACAAGAGCGCCAGCACCAGCACCTCGACCGGGTCCGGATACAGCCAGCGCGGCGGCGGCCCGAAGGCTGCAGCCAAAGCGGCATCGATCCGGATCAGGCGGGCGGGCACGGCGTCGACCATGCCCGAACGCTAGAACAAAATAAGAACAAAGGCGACTCGAATCAGAACCGGCGCGTCGCCTCAGTCGCCCTCACCAGGCCGTATACCCGCCATCCGGCCCGAGGATCGCGCCGGTGAAGAAGCCGGAGGCGTCGGACGCCAGGAACAGGGCGGTGGTAGCGATCTCCCAGGGCTCGCCGCAGCGCGCCATCGGCGTCATCTCGATCCACTGGTCGTACCACTCGGTCTTGGTGCGGCCGGCCAGGGTCATGTCGGTGGCGATGTAGCCGGGGGCGATGGCGTTGACCCGCACCCCGTGCGGCGCCCATTCGCAGGCCAGCGACTTGGTCAGCAGGTGCACCGCGGCCTTGCTGGCGTTGTAATGCGCCTGGCCCTGCGGCTTGTTGACGATGATGCCGGACATCGAGCCGATGTTGACCACGCTGCCGCGCTTGGCCGCCACCATGTGCTTGCCGAAGGCGCGGGCGCACCAGAACACCGCGTTGACGTTCAGGTCCATGACCTTGCGCCATTCCTCGTCGCTGGTCGTCAGCGCGTCGCTGTTGCGGGCCATGCCGGCGTTGTTGACCAGGATGTCGACCCGGCCGAGCCGCGCCCGGACGTCGTCGGCGGCCTTGGTCACGGCGTCGGGGTCGGTGACGTCCAGCTTGATGAACTCGCCGCCCACGGCCTTGGCGGTGTCGGCGCCGATATCCGCCAGGATCTCGGCCACCACCACCTTGGCGCCGGCCTCGGCCAGCGCCTCGCAGGTGGCCCGGCCGATGCCGCGGCCGCCGCCGGTCACCACCGCCACGCGGCCGGAAAGGTCGAATTTCTCGCGGTACATGGTCCTCTCCATCAGATCGGGACTAATTCGGAATCAGGTCGACCGCCCGGTCGGCCACCGCCAGCACCGGGGCGTTGGTGTTGCCGCTGGTCACCCGCGGCAGGATCGAGGCGTCGATGACGCGCAGCCGCTCCACCCCGCGGACATTCAGCGCGCGGTCGACCACCGCCATCGGGTCGCCCTCCGGCCCCATGCGGCAGGTGCCGACCGGGTGGTAGTTGGTCTTGACCGTGCGCCGGCAATGCGCGGCCAGGTCGTCGTCGCTGGCGGTGGCGTCGCCGGGGAAGATCTCGCCGGTCACCATCCGCCGCACCGGGTCGGCCGCCAGCACCCGGCGGGCATAGCGCAGCCCGGCCACCGACAGGCGCAGATCCTCCGGGTCGCCGAAGAAGGCGCAGTCGATCAGCGGCGGGTCGGCCGGGTCGGCCGAGCGCAGCGCCACCGACCCGCGCGCCTGCGGCCGCATCAGGCAGGCGTTCAGCGTCACCCCGTCGGTCGGCGCCACGCCGGTGACGTCGCGGTCGAGATAGACGGTGGGCACGCAGTACAGCTGCAGCTTCGGGTCGCTCTGGTCGTCGCCGTCGGGGTTGATGAAGGCGCAGGCCTCGACGCCCGTCGTGGTCACCGGCCCGGTCTTGAACATCAGGTATTGCAGCCCGGCCAGGATCATCTTCAGGCCGCGGTCCTGGCCGAAATAGCCATAAGCGCCGTTGGTGGCGGCCACCACCGGCACCTCGTGATGGTCCTGCAGGTTGGCGCCGACGCCCGGCAGGTCGGCCTTGACCTGGATGCCGTGCCGGCCCAGCGCCGCGGCCGGGCCGACGCCGCTGAGCATCAACAGCTTGGGCGAGGCATAGGCGCCGGCGGCCAGGATCACCTCGGCCCCGGTGGCGCGGCGGCTCTGCCCGTCCTTGACGTAGTCGACGCCGGTGGCGCGGCCGCGCTCGACCAGGATGCGGGCCACCACGGCGCCGGTCTCGACCGTCAGCTTCGGGTCGCGCAGCACCGGGGCCAGGAAGGCGGCGACGGCGCTGCAGCGGGTGCGGGTGGCGGCGTCGATGGTGTGCTGCATGAAGCCGACGCCGGCCTGCTCGCCGCCGTTGAAATCCGGCCGGTACGGCACGCCCAGGCCCTGCAGCGCCTGGACGAAGGCGCGGCTCATCGCGCAGTGCTGGCCGAGATGCGAGACCTTCAGCGGCCCGTCGGTGCCGTGGAAGGGGGCGCCGAGATGGTCGTTGCCCTCCTGCCTGACGAAATAGGGCAAGAGGTCGGCCCAGCCCCAGCCGGAATTGCCGCCAAGCTCGGCATCCCAGCCGTCATAATCCTGCGGCCGGCCGCGCATATAGACCATGGCGTTGACCGCGCTGCCGCCGCCCAGCAGCTTGCCGGTCGGGATGATCGGCGCGCGGCCGCCCAGCTGCTCCTGCGGCACGGTCTGGTTCAGGGTCAGGTAGGTGTCCCGGTTCAGGAACTTCATGTAGCCGGCCGGCATGTCCAGCAGGCGGCTGCCGCGCCGCCCCCCGGCCTCCAGCAGCAGCACCCGGGCCCGCCGCTCGGTCACCAGCCGGCTGGCGACGACGCACCCGGCGCTGCCGCCGCCGACGATGATGAAATCGTAGCTATCGGCCATGGGTAACAATGCTCACTTCACCGCCCCGAAGGTCAGGCCGCGCACCAGCTGCCGCTGCGACAGCCAGCCCAGCACCAGGATCGGGGCGATGGCCAGCGTCGACGCGGCCGAGAGCTTGGCCCAGAACAGGCCCTCGGGGCTGGAGAACGAGGCGATGAAGGCGGTCAGCGGCCCGGAATCCGGCCCGGTCAGGTTGATGCTCCAGAACGCCTCGTTCCAGCTCAGGATGATGGTCAGCAGCGAGGTCGAGACGATGCCGGGCAGGGTGGTGGGCAGCAGGATGTACAGCATCTCCTGCCACGAGCCGGCGCCGTCGACCCGCGCCGCCTCCAGGATCTCCTTCGGATAGTCGCGGAAGTAGGTGTACAGCATCCACACCACGATCGGCAGGTTGACCAGGGTCATCAGCAGGATCATGCCGAACACCGAGTTCAGCAGGCCGAGGTCGCGGAAGCCCATATACATCGGCACCAGCACGCCGACCGCGGGCATCATCTTGGTCGACAGCATCCACAGCAGGGTGCCTTCGGTGCGCTTGGTCGGGAAGAAGGCCATCGAATAGGCCGCCATGCCGCCGATGATCAGGCACAGCAGGGTCGACCCGAAGGCGATGTAGACCGAGTTCAGCGCGTAGCTGACATAGTTGATGCGCGAATTGACCGCGACGTAGTTCTCCAGCGTCGGGATGAAGAACAGCGACGGCGGCGTGGCGAAGGCGTCGATCTCGGTCTTGAAGCTGGTCAGGACCATCCAGCCGATCGGGAAGAACAGGATCAGCCCGACCGCCCAGCCCAGGATGGTGACGCCGATCGCCTGCTGGCGGCTGCGTTGAATGGCCATGGCTCAGCCCCCCTTGCGCAGGGTGCGGGCCAAAGCGCGCACCAGGAAGAAGGCGACGATGTTGGCCAGGATCACGGCAACCACGCCGCCGGCCGAGGCGCCGCCGACATTGAACTGCTGCAGGCCGTTCCGGTAGACGAGATAGGTCAGGTTGGTGCTGGCCGTGCCCGGGCCGCCATTGGTGGTGACCAGGATCTCGGCGAAGATCGCCAGCAGGAAGATGGTCTGCACCATGATGACGACGCCGATGGCGTGCATCAGATGCGGCAGCACGATGTAGAAGAACATCGCGATCGGCCCGGCGCCGTCGATCCGCGCCGCCTCGCGCTGCTCATGGTCCAGCGACTGCAGCGCGGTCAGCAGGATCAGGATGGCGAAGGGCAGCCACTGCCAGGCGACGATGATGATGATGGCGGCCAGCGGCGCCTGGCTCAGCCAGTCGATCGGCTCGAGCCCGACCGAGCGCGCCACCCAGGTCAGCACGCCGGAGACCGGGTGCAGCATCATGTTCTTCCAGACCAGGGCGCTGACCGTCGGCATCACGAAGAACGGCGCGATCACCAGCACGCGGACGATGCCGCGGCCGAGGAAGGGCTGGTCCAGCAGCAGCGCGATCAGGGTGCCGAGCACCACGGTGATCGCCAGCACGGCGCCGACCAGGATCAGCGTGTTCTGGATCGCGTCCCAGAACGCCGGGTCGGTGAGCAGGAAGGTGTAGTTGCCCAGCCCGACGAAGCCGCGCCGTGCCGGATTCATCAGATTCCAGCGCAGGGTCGAGAAGTAGATCGTCGCCGCCAGCGGCACGAAGGCCCAGAGGGCCAGGACCGTGACCGAGGGGGCGAGGAGCAGCGTCGCCTTGCGCCGGGACGAGGCGATGGCGGCCATGGCGTGCATCCTTTCCTTGCGCGGAAGCGCCGGGGCGCTGGTCCGCTCTCCCTCTCCCCCCGCGGGAGGGGGTTCGGGAGAGGGTGCTCTCGAAGCCGGAGCCGGTGAAGGAAAACAAACCCCGGGCCGATCTCTCCCGAGCCCCCTCCCGCGAGGGGAGGGGGTGGGTTACCGGAAGAGGCCGGGGATCAGGACCTTACTTGTACCCGCCCTGGGTGACGGCCCGGTCGGCGGCGTCCTGCGCGGATTTCAGCGCCGCGTCGACCGTGACCGAGCCGGCGAGGGCGGCGGCGATCTGCTGGCCGACCTCGGTGCCGATGGCCTGGAACTCCGGGATGCCGACGAACTGCACCCCGGTGTAGGGCACCTTCTCGACCGTGGCGTCGTTCGGGTCCGCGGTCTCGATCGCCTTCAGCACGAAGGACGCGAAGGGCGCGGCCTTCTGGTACTCCGGGTTGGCGTAGGTCGAGCTGCGGGTGCCGGGCGGGACCACGGTCCAGCCGTCGCTCTTCGCCACCGACTCGATGTACGGCTTGGACGTGGCCCAGGCGATGAACTGCTTGGCGGCGTCCGGCGACTTGGTCGATTTCGGCACGGCCAGGGCCCAGGACCACAGCCAGTGGTTGCCCTTCGGCGACTTGGCGATCGGCGCCTGGGCGAAGGCGACCTTGTCGGCCACCGTAGAATCCTTCGGGTTGTACAGGTAGCCGGCGGCCGAGGTGGCATCGATCCACATCGCGCATTTGCCGCTGGCGAACAGCGCCCGGTTCTCGTTGTGGCCGTTCGACGGCGCGCCCGGGGGCCCGTAGTTCTTCAAGAGGTCGACATAGTAGGTGATGGCCTCCTTCCACGCCGGGGTGTCGATGGTCGGGTTCCAGCTCTCGTCGAACCAGCGGCCGCCATAGGTGTTCACCAGCGGGCCGACGAAGGCCATGTTCTCGCCCCAGCCCGGCTTGCCGCGCAGGCACATGCCGTAGATCTCGTGCGACGGGTCGTGCAGCTTGGCCGCGAACTCCTTGATCTGCTCGTAGGTCGGCTGGTCGGGCATCTTCAGCCCGGCCTTGTCGAACAGGTCCTTGCGGTAGAAGGTCATCGAGCTTTCGGCATAGAACGGCAGGGCATACAGCTTGCCGTCATGCGAAAGCCCGTCGCGCACCGGCTTCAGCACGTCGTCCAGGTCGTAGTCGGCCGGCAGGTTGTCGACCGGCAGCAGCCAATCCTGGCCGGCCCAGATCGGCACCTCATAGGTGCCGATGGTCAGCACGTCGAACTGGCCGCCATTGGTGGCGATGTCGGTGGTGACGCGCTGGCGCAGCACGTTCTCCTCCAGCACCACCCAGTTCAGCGCGATGCCGCTCGACGCCTCGAAGTCCTTCGACAGGCGCTGCATGATGATCATGTCGGCGTTGTTGACCGTGGCGATGGTCAGCTTCTGCTGCGCCATCGCCGAACCGGACGACAGCAGCAGCGCCAGCGCGCCGGCGCCGGCCAGGGCGTTGCACATCTTCCAGGGCATGGGGGCCTCCTCGGGTTGTTCCTCCAAAGCCGCGTCTGTCGCGGTCTCGCTCTCTTCCGGCGGGAAGCCTACGCCGAATTGGGCGGCGGCGCCTGACGGTTCATCGGGTGAGTTTGTGATTCTGCTCAACCAATGAACAGATGTTCATGCCGCAGCCGGCCGGAGTCAAGCGGAGAGGTGCGGGCCGCTCCACATCATGCGAGCCTGTCCACCCCGCGACTCAGGAAACGGACCCGGCTCCCATGGCGAAATGGCTGCCCGCCGCGCTCGACTACATCCCGCGCTGGCTCGACTTCCAGATGCGGCTGACCGAGCAGCCCGGCTGCGTCGTCGCCATCGCCGAGCACGGGAAAGTGGTCCTGGAGCAGGCCTTCGGCACCGCCGAGCTCGGCCGCAAGGCGCCGCTGACCCCGCGCCACCGCTTCCGCGTCGCCTCGCATTCGAAGACCTTCACCGCCGTCGGGATTCTGAAGTTGCGCGAGCAGGGCAGGCTCGGCCTCGACGACCCGGCCGGCCGCCATGTCGACGGGCTGCCCCCGGCCGCCGCCGCCGCCACCATCGGCCAGCTGCTGTCGCACTCCGCCGGACTCGGCCGGGACGGCGACGACACCGACCATTGGATGGACCGCAAGCCCTTCCTGAACGAGGAAGAGCTGCGCCAGGCCCTGGCCGCCCCGGCGCCGGTGCCGGCCAGCACCCGGTTCAAATACTCCAATCTCGGCTTCGGCCTGCTCGGGCTGGTGATCGAGGCGGCGGCCGGCGAGGCCTATGCCGACTGGATCCGGCGCGAGGTCGTCGCCGCCGCCGGCCTCGCGGAGACGGTGCCCGACCTGCCGTCCCCCGGCGCGACCCCGCTCGCCACCGGCCACAGCGGCAAGCAGCCGCTCGGCCGCCGGGTGCCGATCCCCGGCACCGCCCCGACCAACGCGCTGGCCGCCGCCACCGGCTTCGTCTCCACCGCCCGCGACCTGGTCCTGTTCTTCGGCGGGCTCGACCCCGAGGCCAAGGGCGGCCTGCTCTCCCCCGCCAGCCGGCGCGAGCTGATCCGGCGGCAATGGCGCAACCCGGATGCGGAGCTGGAGCGCCATTACGGCCTCGGCACCTCCCACGGCCGCAGCGGCGATTTCGACTGGTTCGGCCATGGCGGCGGCTTCCTGGGCACCATCACCTGCACCCTGGTGCTGCCGGGGCAGGGGATCGCCGTCTCGGTGCTGACCAATGCGGTGGACGGCCCGGCCAACCCCTGGGCCGAGGGCATCGTCCACATCCTCTCCACCTTCCGGAAGCACGGCGCCCCCACGGCGAAGACCAAGGACTGGACCGGCCGCTGGTGGAGCCCCTGGCGCGCCGGCGACCTGGTGCCGGCCGGCGGCAAGGTGCTGGTCGCCGACCCGGCGCTGACCACCCCCTTCCTCGACACGCCGGAGATCACCCTCGAAGGGCCGGACCGCGGCCGCGTCACCCGCGCCCAGGGCTACAACTCCTATGGCGAGGAGGTCGCACTGGTGCGCGACCGCAAGGGCGCGGTGGCGGAGATCCGCTACGCCGGCAGCCGCATGCTGCCCGAGGCGAAGCTGGCGGCGGAGCTGCGCCGGCGCTACGGCGCATAGCGGCGACCCGTCGCGCTCCCCTGGCACGGCCCGCGCTTTGCGCTATCCTCGGATAGGGAGAGACCGAGGGGAGAACCGTTGCCGTGACGACCGACCAATCCGTGCTGAACCGGATCGAGAAGCTGGTGGCGGAGGAGGAGCGGCTGTGGTCCGGCGGCCGGCCGAGCGACCCCGAGCTGAAGCGGCTGAAGGAGATCCAGGTCGAGCTCGACCGCGCCTGGGACCTGCTGCGCCAGCGCCGCGCCCGCCGCGAATTCGGCCAGGACCCCGACGACGCCCATCTCCGCCCCGCCGGCATCGTCCGCACCTATCGCGACGAGTAGGGGCCGCGACGAGCAGGGGCCGCGACGAGTGAGCGCAGCCGCAACGAAGTGCGGGGTCGCGGCGAACAGCGGCAGGGGGAACCGGTCGAAGGGTGAAGGAGAACCCGATGCGGCGATGGATCCTGGCCGCCTGGCTGCTGCTGGGCGCGCCCCAGACGGTCGCAGCGGAGGTGCCGCCGGTGCTGCAGCCGCCGGGCGCGCGGCTGCTGTTCACCGCCGAGGCCTCGGGCGTGCAGATCTACAAGAGCGTCGCCGAGGCCGGCGGCGCGCCGCATTGGGTGCTGCAGGCGCCGCTGGCCCGGTTGACCGGCGACGGCGGCCGGATCGCGATCTTCCACTATGCCGGCCCGTCCTGGGAGGCGGCGGACGGCAGCAAGGTGGGGCATGACCCGGCGGTGCCGGTGGTCTCGGCGCCGGCGCCCGATCCGGCCGACATTCCCTGGCTGCTGGTCGCGGTGACGGACGACCCGGCGCCGGGCCTGCTGGCGCGGGTGGCTTATGTGCAGCGCCTCGCCACCCATGGCGGCGCCGCCCCCGCCGCCCCGCCGGTGCGGCCGGACACGCTGGTCGGCGTGCCCTACACCGCCACCTACGCCTTCCTGGCCCGGTCCCCGTAGCGCCGCCGGCCCCGTCCGCCCCTGCCGCGACGAGTGAGTGGGCCGGCTCCGGGCTCGAATCCCGGTCCCTCCGCGACCGCACCGACCCATCCTTCCACTCTCCCCCTCCCCTCGCGGGAGGGGGCAGGGGGAGGGGGTTGCCGACGGAGGAGACCGGCCCCGCCGCCCCTTACCCCGCCACGGCGGGCTTGGCCACACCCCAGATTTCCATGGCCCCATCCCACATCATGATGACGGCGACATACAGGATGATCAGCAGCCCGACATAGGCGATCCAGCGGTGGCGGTGCAGCAGCCGGGCGACGAAGTTGGCGGCCAGGCCCATCAGCGCGACGGAGAGGGCGAGGCCGACGACCAGCACCTCGAGGTGGTCGCGCGCGGTGCCGGCCACGGCCAGCACGTTGTCCAGCGACATCGACACGTCGGCCAGCACGATCTGGGTGACGGCCTGGCGGAAGGTCTTGGCCGGGGCTGCCCCCTTCGAGTCCCCCCTCCCCTCGCGGGAGGGGGTTAGGGGGAGGGGGTTCCCTCCACCCGAGCCGGCTCCGCCGTCCTGCTCCAGCGCCGCGGCCTCGGCGGCATGGTCGGCGCGCAGCTCGCGCCACAGCTTCCAGCACACCCACAGCAGCAGGATGCCGCCGGCGAACAGCAGGCCGACGATCTGCAGCAGCTGGGTGGTGAACAGGGCGAAGACGATGCGCAGGCCGGTGGCGGCGACGATGCCCCACAGGATGGCGCGGCGCCGCTCCTCGGCGGCCAGCCCGGCCGCGGCCATGCCGACGACGATGGCGTTGTCCCCCGCCAGCGCCACGTCGATGATCACGACCTGGACGAGGGCGGTGAGCTCGGCGAGCGATAACCATTCGGGCATGGCGGGGGTCCGGGGTGGCGAAGGGGAGATCGTGATGTAGCGCATAGGGAGAAAGGAGGGAACCCGGGGCGGGGAGTTGGCGGTGGCTGGGACCGCGACCCGCAGAGGCGCGGCCGATGGGGACGCCTAGATGTCTTCCCTGTTCATCCAATGTCACCGGTATCGCTATCGAAGGTTCGTACGATTGCCGTCATGCGATCTATAATGCGATCGATGATCTTCCGCCGTTCAAGGATCTTTGGTTTTATGGTCAAGGCTCCGACGACCTCCTCGCGTGGCGGGGTCTGACCCGTGAAGTTGTAGAGTTCGATGAGGTGATCGAGTTGGGCCCGTTTGATACCTTCTGATGCGCAAAGACCGTTCAAGGCTTCTTCCCGCTCACCCTCCCAATAGGAACGAAATACCCCTTCAACGTCGGCGCCTTTGTCGATTTGGAGCATGTTTTGTTGAATGAACTTCTCGATCAATTCGCGCTTGCTGCGAAGCGACGGTTCAGACGCCACGATATCGAGGATATTTCTGAAACGCTGTTCTCTATCGTCATCACTTTCCGGCGCGAGGTTTGTCTCATTCAATAGGTGGAGAATGTAGGAAACATTGATCTTGTCTTGGCGGATTAGCTCTAATTCGAAATCGATATCATCGATGATCGATGCGGATGTGTCTTCTTCGTGTTTACGAGTCTGGTCGTATATGTCGAGATACTTGCTCTTGTAGTCATCGAATGCTTGGGCGCTTAAGGTTAAATCGATCCAATCGAACTGGGCGAAGACGCTCAGCACGTTTCTGATACGCGCTAGCTCCCGGAATGCCCGCACAAATCGTAGTCGCGCATTCTCATCCGCAAGAGTATCGACACTTTCGACAGTCGGTGCGATTGCAAGTAGCACGTCGACGGCAGCGTTGAATTTCCTGACCTGGTCCTCGTACGGCTCGATCAGGATAGTCTCGCTAGGTTCTGTGGACGGATTTGACCAAGATGAAGGCAGCGGTGAGAGCAACGAAGGAGGCGAAGTTTCGTTTGGTCTTCTCGCAGCGTAGGGCGATGCGCTTGAAGCGCTTGAACTTGCCGACGGCC